>JBAXUD010000085.1:0-9766 GCA_037129875.1 Mycobacteriaceae bacterium | reverse complement strand
GCCCGGCCGCACCACCACCGCTTCCCGAGCTACCGAGAGCGGAGCTCCTCGATCACCGCAAGGACGGTCCGAGCCCCGCGGACGTCGGGCCTGAGACGACAACCGACCAGGCCGATGTCGCAACCGTGGAGTCCGATCACCAGCCGGACGATCCGTCGCCGGGCGACCAGGTTGCCACCACCGTGAATCTGCCGGACGGGGACATCGTCACCGCACCCAGCCCGGAACTGGCGGCCGCGATCACTGCCGCGGTCGGCGGCACACCGATTCCCGACGCATTCCGGCTGCAGGGCATCACGATTCCGCCGCCTGGTTCACCGGTCACCGCGCCGCTCGACCCGGCCCGCCTGGCCCCTGGGGACATCGGGGTGTTCGCTGACCGGCACGCACTGGCACTGGGCAACGGCAAAGTTCTTCTCGACCAGCAGATCCAACCCATTGCGAACGCCACCGGCCCCGGGTTCTTAGGCTGGCAGCATCCGCCGGAGCCCGAACTCAACAACGCCACGCCGGATGTCCCGGCACCGACCTGGGCCGCGGAGACGGCCCCGTCCTGACAGGAGCGAGTAATGGCAGAGCGACTGAACGTTGTACCCGAGGAGCTTCGGCAGGCAGCCGGCGAGCATCGCCACGCCGCCGAGTGCCTGGCCGCGGTGCCCTCCGGCCACGCCGGCATCATGGCGACGCTGGAGTCGCTGGGACCGATCTTCGCTGAGTTCCGCGAGGCCGGCAGGGAACTGCTCGACCAGCGCCGGGTCTGTTATGAGCAGCAGGCTGCGGCGCATGCGGAACTGGCCGATCGGCTGTTCGATGCCGCGGGACGGTGGGAGCAGCACGAGGCCGCAGCGGCACGGCAGTTGCGGGATGTCGGCGAGGACGGCAGGTGAGCCGACCCGGCGAGCCGGATCCGGAATTCGATACGGTGCACCCCAGTGGGCACCTGATGTTCCGGTCTTCTCGCGGCGGATATATGCACAGCGTGGTGTTGTCAGAAGCGGTGCGCGATCACGACGCCGCATCGCTGGCCGATGCCGTGCTCCGTGCCGCCGACGTGTCGCATCTCAAGGCGATGATGCAGATCCGGCGGGAGATCACCGAAGCGGGCTTCAGCCCGTCGGCGGAGATGGCCACGCCGGCCGACCTGGGCCGGGCCGAGGCGGCCCTGCAGAACCACCGATTGGCCGAGGGCCAGGCCTGAGCGGCCTACGGGTTGGTGTGACCCTCGACCGGGGGCCGGATGTCCTGAGGCGGGGCAACAGGATTGGACCCGAACAGGTCACGAGCGCGCCGCAGCAGCGAGCGCACCTCGTCGAGTTGTTGTTGCAGCAGCGACTCAGCCATGCGGCCACGCTAACCGCCCGGGGCGCCGCCGACAATTCACTTGCGAGGGACCTCGGCATTGATTCGATCCAGCAGCGCGGTGTACCGCCCCGCCTCAGGGTGCCCGCCCGGCTTGCCACTGCTGACCACGCCAACCGACAGCCGTCGCTGCGGGTCGGCCCAGATGGCGATGTTGGTCAGCCCGGTGTGGCCGAAGGCACCGGCCGCGTCCTTGCCGAACGGCCCGAAACGCTTGGAGCCCAACATGAATCCGGTGCCCCAGCGGATCGGCGCCAGGCCGGTCGCGACGTCCGGCCGCAGCCGGCGGCACTCCCGCGTCGCGGCGTGCAGGGTCTGCGGATGCATCACCCGCACGCCGTCGAGTTCACCTCCGCGGCAGAGGATCTCGGCGAAACGCGACAGCTCGTCGGCCGTCGACACGGTGCTCGACGAGGGAACCACACTGGTCAGGAAACGCTCACTGTTGGAGAACGGGATGATCTGCTGCATCGATCCGCCGAGGGCGGTCTTCATGGCGGCGGCGATCGGTGCAGGAAGCGGCTTGCCGGTCACAAAGCTGGGGGCCACCAACCGGACGTCCTCTGGCGCCACGCCGTAGTTGGTCCAGCGGAAACCAAGGGGATCGAGAATCTCGGTGGCCAGGATCTCGCGGATGTTGCGACCCGTTGCGGCAGAAACGATTTCGCGGATCAGCGGGCCCCAGGTCAGTCCGTGGTAGATGTGCATCAGCCCGGGCCGGTGGATTGGCTTCAGTTCGCCCAGCTTCTCGCGGGCATAGTCGCTGTCGTTCATCCGCTTGAGGTCCGGGCGGGGTCCGGTGGCGAACGGCACGCCGGCGCTGTGGGTCAGCACGTGCCGGACGGTGGTGCGCTCCTTGCCGTAGCCGGTGTAGGTCGGCAGATAATCGCAGACCCGGGCGTCCAGCGATAACTCGCCGCGTTCGACGAGCATGTGCACCACCGTCGTCGTGACGGCCTTGGCTGCCGAGTAGACGCAGAACGGTGTCGCGGTGCTGACCGGCACCCGTCCGGTGTCGCCGCAATCCTGCGGGCCGTTGCCCCAGGCATGTCCGATGGCGCGGTTGAGCACTACGGTGCCGTCCAGGCGCAGACACACTTGAATCGCGGGCTGCATCCCGGCGAGGTACCAGTGCCGCACGGCGTCCCAGATCCGGTCGACGGCAGCGGGGGAGAGGACGCCCACGGCTTCCGTCGCGACGTCGGTTACGGCGTCGAGGTTGGCCGGAATCCGGATCCGCCCCTCGCGCGCAGGGTTCACGGCCGCCGGTGCAGAGTTGCGATCAGATGCTGAACCAGAGGTTGGCCCACCGCGGCCATCAGCACGGTGTAGCGAAGCTCGTCGCCGCTTACGATGATTGAACGCCGAAGTGCCATAACATCTTTGGCGGATGCGGAGAGCCCGATCGTCGTCGAGTGGACGTCGATGACGACGCGGCCGTCCTGCTCGCTCAGCGTTCCTTCATCGATCTCGGTGATCCCGGTCGGATGGGCGAGGACCAATTCCACCCGGCCGGCCGAGGGCATCCGGAGGTAGCCGGTCTCGGCGTGCAGTGGTTGGCCGTCCTCGGCACGAGTGCGTTGGGTGTAGGCCAGAACAGGTTTGCCGGCGTGGCCGATGGTGACCTCTTCGGTATAGCTGAACGGCGCGATCGTGGGGTAGTCGCCGGTGCCTGCGCCGGCCCAGTTACCGAGCAGGGGAGCCAGGGCGGCGATGCCGGGATGCAGATCGGGCACGGGTGCCACGTTACCCATCTCCTCAGAGAGGCCCGACCAGTTCGATCCAGTTGCCGTCCGGGTCGGCGACGAAGGACCAGCCCATCCCCGGTACCGCCGGGAAGTTGGTAGGCGGTTCGGCCACCTCGTAGCCGGCGTCGGTGGCCTGCCCGGCAGCCTGGCGGACTCCTGCCACCACCAGGGTGATGTAGCGCAAACCCGCCTGGGCGCGCCCGCCGCCTGGCGCCGTAGGCGCTGTGGGCGGCTCGTCGTAGGTGACCAGCTTGAGAACATTGGAGCCCAGCGCGTAGCGCCTCATCGTTCCGCCGGGGAAGTCCAGATTGCCCTGGTGGGTCAGGCCGAGGAAGTCCTCGTAGAACGCCACCATCGCGTCGAGGTTGGTGGTCACCACGCCGATTTCGATGCTGGCGGCAAGTAACTCCACGGCCATCGCGTCCTCCGGTCTTCAGTTCTGCGGCTTGGTGCCGACTGTAATGAGGTCCCACACGGCGCGGGTCCATAGCGGCCGGTCCACGCGTCGCTGATTGGCGATGTCGAAGCCCGCATCGGTGAACAGTGTGCGCATCTCAGTCGGCGTCGGGCTGTGGGCGACGGAGGACTCCTGCGTCGCGAGCCGACGGACCGCCCTCGGTATCGGCGGGCTGATGGTCGCCACGGCAACCAGGCCGCCGGGTGCGAGAACCCGGTGGAACTCCCGCATGGCCGCCGGCTGGTTGAAGAAATGGAACGCCGAGGTGGTGACGACGGCGTCCAGCGAGCCGTCCTCGAACGGAAGCCGCTCAGCGGGGCCTTTACGCCAGTTGACGGCGCCGGAACGGGCCCGGGCCTTCTCGAGCATTCCGTCGGACATGTCGACGCCGTACACCGTGTCCGGGAGCAGCTCCGCCTGGATGCGTGCCGCAAGAATGCCGGTCCCGCAGGCGATGTCGGCGACGCGCCGGGCACCGTGGGTGCGCAACTCCGACAACACCTGGTCCTGTGCCGGCCGGTAGACCCACCGTTGCAGGAACGGCAGATCGTAGAGCGGAGCGGCCACGCTCCAGAACCGGGTGACCGCGGCATTGAATTGCCGACCCGCTGTGGTCATGGCAACCCTCTTCTCCCAGTGCCGACGTCTACTCAGGGGAGTATGCCGCAGCGGGGAGCTATCGCGGTGGTGTCCTCTGCTCAGGCGGCCGTGTGGCTGCGCGCCATCGCGGCGACCGCAGAGACGATGTTGGGCGCGGTGGGCATGACCCCGTCCGGGTCGCAGACGCGCAGGAGCCGTTCCACCTCCGGCCCGGGAACCAGCACCCAGGCCACTCCGGCCCGCGCGCAGTAGGACTGCACCCGGTGCAGGACGGAATAGCCCGCGGTCCCGAAGAACTCCAGGCGCGAAAGGTCGAGAACGAGTTGCTGATAGCCGGGTAGGTGCCGCTCGATTCTCTCCGACAGGGTCAAGGCGCTGGCCGCGTCGATCTCGCCGAAGGCGACGACCAGGACGGTGGAAGCGCTCAGTTCCCGGACGCGCACCAGGTCGGGCGCGGCGGGATTGCCCGGTGTATGCGGGATGGCGGGTGGACTCGCGTTCTGTGCGACCAGCATGAGGCCTCCATCAGTCGTGCCGACGCCTGGGAGCGGCTGTGATCTCAACCTACAGTGGAATCTACTGCGGATTCCGTCGTAGAGCTAGCGAGTGGGGCAAATCGACATCTCAACTGCTCAAGAGTCATTTTTTGTGGCAAGAATCGATTCTGCACCCGCAATTTCGCGTGCAATCACACGGCAGGCGACGAAATCCGCAGGTTCATGCCGGTGGTTTGCTGAATCCGGCAGCGGCGGTAGGTTTAGCCGCGCTTGGCGCCCGCCGGCACCGCGACGCAGTTATCGTGGCGAGAATCATGACCATGCCCTATCCAGCGCAGAGCCCGGCCGGGCCGCCTGCGTGCTACCGACACCCTGACCGGCAGACCGCCGTGAGCTGCACACGTTGCGGCCGTCCCGTCTGCCCGGACTGCATGCGCAGCGCGGCGGTGGGACACCAGTGCGTGGATTGCGTGCAGGCCGCGGCCTATACGGTGCCGCCCGCCCGGACCGCGGCCGGCGGAATCCTCCGGCAGGGCGTGCCCGTGGTGTCCTACGCATTGATCGCCGCCAACGTGGCGGTGTTCGTCATGCAGAACAGCTCGCGGACTCTGCAGTACAAATTGACCCTGTTCCCGGTTGCGGTGGCCGGCGGGCAGTACTACCGGCTGCTCACCTCGGCCTTCATGCACTACGGAATCGTCCACATCCTGTTCAACATGTGGGCGCTCTACGTGCTGGGACCTACGCTGGAGCAGCACCTCGGGCGGCTGCGGTTCGCCGCACTCTACCTGCTGAGTGCACTCGGCGGTTCGGTTGTCGTGTACCTGTTCTCACCGCTGAACGCGGCGACCGCCGGAGCCTCGGGGGCGATCTTCGGTTTGTTCGGCGCCACGTTGGTGGCGGCCAAACGGCTCAATCTCGACATCCGCCAGGTGGTCGGGCTGATCGTCATCAACCTGGTCATCACCTTCACGGTTCCCGGGATCAGTTGGCAGGGTCACCTCGGCGGGTTGGCCACCGGCACGCTCGTGGCTGCGGTCTATGTCTACGCGCCGCGTGCCCAGCGCACCATCGTGCAGGCCGCCTTCAGCATCGCCCTGCTGGCCGTCTTCGCCCTGCTGGTCGCGTGGCGCACCTCTGCCATTATCGAATTAGTGGGCCAGGCCTGAGCTACAAGCGCACCAGTCGGAACGGGTAGTTCACGGTGCCCCCCGGCGCGTTGTCGCAACCCTGGGCGAACGACGACTGAAGGTTTCCGGTCAGGGTCACCGCGTCCCAGGTGTACACGTCATGGGTCGGGATCACCGGGCCGTAGTAGACGTTGCCGCACCGAAGTCCGTCCGGCACATCGACGGCCACGGTGTAGGTGCCGTTGGCCTGATGCGCCGTGGCGTACCACTGGAAGGCCTTGGCGATGGGCATCGGGTTGGCCGACACCTGAGCGCACTCGCCGATGCCGTCGGGGGGAGCGCAGGAACTGAACGTGAAGATCCAGGTGTGGAAGTCGAAGCGGCCGTCGACGTAGGCGTTGTAGTGCCCGATCTGGATCCCGGCGTGGGCCGTGGGGGCCAGGGTCAGGGTCGCCGGCAGCATCGCCGCGCCGAGAAAGGCCGCCGTCACACCGCGCATCGCCAGCCTCCTCGGCTCGTCCCCGAATGAAAATCTAGGCGCAGCGGTGCCGGCTTGTCAGGAATCCCCGAGGTTTGGATTTCCGCGACAGTGCGCCGCGCCGGGGATACGATCGTCGCCTTGTGTTCGCCGAAACCGCAGTGAAGTCTCGACCGGTAGCGCCACGCCTCGGCGCGGGCATGGTGATCGGCGCCCTGGGCGTGGTGTTCGGAGACATCGGCACCAGCCCCATCTACACCGTGCAGACCCTCTTCAACCCCGGAGATCCGCACCCCGTGCCGATCAGCAAGGCCAACGTCTACGGCGTGGTGTCGCTGATCTTCTGGTCGGTGATGATCATCGTCACGCTGACCTACGTCTCCCTCGTCATGCGCGCCGACAACGACGGCGAGGGCGGGGTGATGGCGTTGATCACCCTGGTCCGTCGGTTCGGCGGAAAGTCCAGCCCGCGAGTCATCACCGCGCTGTCCACACTCGGAATCCTCGGTGCTGCACTCTTTTTCGGCGACAGCATGATCACCCCGGCGATCTCGGTGCTGTCGGCGGTGGAAGGCATGAAAATCGTCGATCCGCACCTGGCTGACTTCGTGGTGCCGCTCACCGCGGTCATCATCATCGGCTTGTTCTCGGTGCAGCGGCGGGGCACGGCGGCGGTGGGCCGGTTCTTCGGCCCGGTGATGATCGTCTGGTTCGTCGTCATCGGCATTTGCGGGGTGCGCGGCATCATCGGGCACCCGCAGATCCTGCGGGCGCTCTCACCGATGTACGCGCTCGAGTTCATGGCCGGCCACTTTCACATCGCGTTCTTCGCTCTGGCGGCCGTCGTGCTGTCGGTCACCGGGGCGGAGGCGCTGTACGCCGACATGGGCCACTTCGGTCGGGCGCCGATCACCCTGGCCTGGCTGGCACTCGTGCTGCCGGCCCTGGTGCTCAACTACTTCGGCCAGGGCGCGCTGTTGCTGGGCAAGCAAAGTGTGGTCAGTGCGCCGTTCTTTCTGCTCGTGCCGGGTTGGGCACAGATCCCGATGATCGTGCTGTCGACGGCCGCGACGGTGATCGCCTCGCAGGCGGTGATCACCGGGGCCTACTCGGTCGCCTCGCAGGCGGCGCAACTCGGCTACCTGCCCCGGCTGCGGATCGCGCACACCTCGGAGTCGTCGATCGGCCAGATCTATGTGCCGTGGATCAACGGCATACTGATGGTGGCGGTGCTGATCCTGGTGTTCGCCTTCCGCAGTTCGGCTGCTCTCGGCTACGCCTACGGCATGGCGGTGACCGGCACCATCACCATCACCACGCTGCTGTTCCTCTATGTAGCCCATGCCCGCTGGCGGGCGCCGTGGTGGTTGTTGGTCGTCGGGGGCGGAGCGCTGCTCGTCGTGGACCTTCTGTTCCTGGGCGCCAACTTCACCAAGCTGCTGCACGGCGCGTGGCTGCCGCTGTTGATCGGGCTGTCGACCTTCACATTGCTCACCACCTGGCAGCGGGGCCGCGCGCTCGTCACCACCACCCGCGAGCAGATGGAAGGACCGCTGCAGCACTACGTCGACGAGTTGAGCGAGCACACGCCACCGCTGCCTCGGGTCCCGGGGACCGCGGTCTTTCTCAACCGGGGCAGCCCCACCACACCACTGTCGTTGCGGGCCAACGTCGACCACAACCATGTGCTGCACCAGCATGTGTACGTCGTCACCGTCGAGACCCAGCCGGTCCCGCGGATCGCGGACGCTGATCGGGTCACGGTTACCGACCTGCGCTACCGCGGCGGGGGGATGTTCTTCGTTTCGGCGCGCTTCGGCTACATGGAACAACCCGACGTGCCGGCCGCGCTGCGGCTGATCGACCCCGCGCTGACCGAAGGGCCGATCGACGTCGACCACGCCTCGTTCTTCGTGTCGAAGATCGAGGTCTGCGGCGGACCGGAGCCGACGATGGCACCGTGGCGCAAGCGGCTGTTCATCGCAAACGCCAATTCCAACATCGAATCCCCGGAGTACTTCGGATTGCCCCTGGATCGCACGGTCATCGTCGGCGCGCGCATCGAGGTGTGAACAGATGACGGAGACGACGACGTGCGCCATCGTGGGCGGCGGCCCCGCCGGAATGGTTCTGGGACTGCTGCTGGCGCGGGCGGGCGTCGAGGTGACACTGCTGGAGAAGCACGCCGACTTCCTGCGCGACTTCCGCGGCGACACAGTGCATCCCAGTACCTTGCGGTTGATCGATGAACTTGGGCTCTGGGACCGCTTCGCCGCGCTTCCGCAGAGCAAGGTGGAAGTGGCGTCGCTGCCTGTCGACGGCGAGTCGCTGACCATGGTGGACTTCCGGCGGCTGCGTGAACCGCACCCCTACATCGCGATGGTCCCGCAGTGGGATCTTCTCAACCTGCTGGCCGAGGCCGCCGAGGCGGAACCGAGCTTCACCCTGCTCCTGCGCCACGAAGCGCTCGGCCTGGTGTACGACGACGGCCGGGTGGCCGGGGTTCGGTATCGCGGGCCCGACGGGGAGGGCGAGCTGCGCGCCGACCTGACGGTGGCCTGCGATGGCCGGTGGTCGGTGCTGCGACGGCAGGCCGGCTTGCCGGTGCGGGAATGGCCGGTCCCGTTCGACGTCTGGTGGTTCCGGTTGCCCAGGGACTCCTCGGCGCAGTACTCGCTGATCCCGCGGACCGCGCCCGGACGGGTGCTGATCATGATTCCGCGCGAGGGCTACTTCCAGATCGCCTACATGATTCCGAAGGGCACCGACGCCGAACTTCGGTCCCGCGGCTTGCAGGCCTTTCGGGACGAGGTGGCCAGCCTCGCCCCGGAGGCCGACGTGACCCAGTTGACGTCGTGGGACGACGTCAAGTTTCTCGATGTGCAACTGAACCGGCTCAAACGCTGGCACGCTCCGGGACTGCTGTGCATAGGGGATGCTGCGCACGCCATGTCACCGGTGGGCGGCGTCGGTATCAATGTCGCGGTCCAGGACGCCGTCGGCACGGCCACCCTGCTGGCTGAACCGCTACGTCGCGGGCTGGTGACCGAGCGGGATCTGGCCGCCGTGCAGCGGCGCCGGATGCCGGCCGCCGCGCTCATCCAGACGACGCAGCGGCTACTCCATCGCCGCCTGATGGGCCCGATTCTGGGCGGTCAGACCGCCGATCCGCCGGCGGTGATGGTGAAGTTGTTGCACCGGTTGCCGTGGCTGGCAGTGATTCCGGCCTATGTGGTCGGCGTGGGACTGCGTCCCGAGCGTGCGCCGGCCTTCGCCCGCCGCTGAGCGTGAGGCCGTCGGGGCCGTCGGGGGAGTGTCCGCGAATCTTCGCTGAACGTAACGCCAGGGAGGCGATTCAGCGCGGAGAGCGCCGTGGCGTTACGGTCGGTGGACCGCCCTCACGGGAATTCCGTTGCCAGCCGTCGCTTGTCGACTTTCTCGGTGCCGACGGTGGGCAGCGGCTCTTCGCGGATCAGCCATCGGGTGGGCACCGCGAA
>JBAXUD010000084.1:0-9787 GCA_037129875.1 Mycobacteriaceae bacterium | reverse complement strand
GACCGGTCGGGCCCTCCACGATCTTGGAGCGCAGCACCGGAGCCAGCCGGCTGGCACGCTCGAAGCGGTCGGCGAGCTTGTCCCAGTCGGGGCTCTTCTCGAGCACCAGCACGCCCAGAATGGTGGAACGCATCACCGGATCGTCGGTGGCCATCCGCCAGGTGGCGAAGTCCCATCCGCCGAGCCGGCGGGCCCCGGTGACGGTGTCCCCACCGCGCAGGGTCTTCGGCGTCTTCCGGGCCGGCGTCTTCCGGGCCGGCGTCTTCTTCGCCGGGGCCTTTTGAGCCGGAGCTTTTTTAGCAGGTGCCTTTTTAGCCGGGGCCTTCTTCGCAGGTGCCTTCTTGGCCGCGGCCTTCTTCGCAGGCGCCTTCTTTGCCGCCGCGGGTTCGTGCTGCGGGCTGTCCGCCACGTGTCCTCCGTCGTCGTAACCAGGGTTTAACACAGGCATCCTGTCACCAACACCGGCTGGGGAAAGCGGAAATGGGATTCACCGCCGCGCCGCGTCGGCCATGATGAGCACCGATGACCTGTTGCATTGTCGGCCTGTTCATCCTGGCGGTGGTCGGTCGGGTCCGCCGGGCGTTCGGGGCTGTCGAGACGCCGATGGTGTTCGCCCCCGTCGCCCAGCGACCCGCGCCGGGGCAGAGCCTGCCGCAGCCGATGTCGGTCGCCGCCGATCCCAGCCCGGCCGGCGCGGCGGTCTTCCGCTACGCCGCCGCCGGGGTCGCCCTGTGCCTGACCGCCGCCCCGCTGCTGGTCTGGCTGGGGGTGCTGGAGAACACCGGGTCGACGACGACGTGGCTGCTGCGCGGCGTCTGCTATCTGCTGCTGATCGGGCTGGCGGTGGTGCTGAGCCGCTCGGTGGGCCTGCTGCGCGGCTTCCGGGGACCCGGCTGGCTGCTGGTGGTCCTGGGCGCGGTGATCTTCGAGTCCGGGGTGGCCGATATGCATCTATTCCGGGTCATCGAGGTCGACCACGGAAACATTGTGGGCGACATGGTGTTCCACAACGTCGGCCCGCTGATCGCGGTGATCGGCGCGGTAGTGCTGCTCTACGGAGCGGCGGGACGCAGAAGCACCTCGAGCCGGTCGTCGAGGTCGACGGTCACCAGCGCGCGGCCGTCGTCGTCGGCGGTGACGGTCTCCTCGACGCCGCCGGTCACCACGTAGTCACGCCGGGGATCCAGGCGCTCCATCCCGAGTGTCGTTCGGCCGCCGTGGTTTCCGGGGCGCAGCACCAGATCCAGCGCCTCTCCGTCGGTCACCGCGCGGGTCACCAGCACGTCGGGGTAGGCGGCCTGGGCGAGCACTGGCCCGGTCTTCCACTGCTCGGGGACTTCGCCGGCCAACAGGTCGTGCATCGCGTGCTCAGTGGTGAACCGCGCCATGACGTGGCCGGCGTTGCCCCAACTGGAGATGCCGGTGTAGGCCCGGGCGCCGTCCTTGCGCACGGTCTTGTACCGCTTGTCCAGTGAGCGCTCCAGGGCGTCGGCCAACTCGTTGTCGCCGTGTTCCTTGGCTGAGGCCATCACCGACACCCGGCTCATGCCGGTGCCGCGGCTGTAGTTGCCCGGGTCGATGACCTCCCAGCTGGTGGCGTCGATCTTGACGTCGTCGCCCTCGATGCGAACGAGGTTCTCCCGCAGGTTCTCCCACGTCTTGCGGGCCTGGTCGGGCATGGGGTAGCTCAGCCAGAACGACATCACCCCGTCGTTGCCCACCGATGGCCCCATGAAGAACTTCAACGGGCCGCGGGCGGCGAGGAAGCGGTTGTCGGGGCGCAGATATTCGTGCTTCTGGTAGGCCTGCGCCATCTGATCGATGCGGTCGGTGCTGTAGTCGGTGCCGTGCAGCCGGTCGTGCATCAGCAGCGTCGACAGCGAGAAGGCGTTGCACATCGGGTAGATCAGCCGCGGCTCGCACGGGTACAGCGGGCCCTGGCTGCTGATGTCCATGTTGTGCACGATCGCCTCGCACAGCGAGTTGAACTCGTAGCGGTACTCGGTGTCGTCGTTCCAGCGCAGGCTCAGCGCGCCGGGCCGGGAGAAGCGATGGTCGTTGAGGGTCTCGAACAGCCCGATCATCACACCGAAGAATCCGGTGTACATGACGTTGGCGAACTTGATCGGGTCCGGATCCCAGCGCTGGTAGCCGACCAGGCACTCATGCGCCCAGTAGCCCCACACCTTCTTGTCGCGCATCTTCTCGATGGTGTTGGCCTGCGCCTCGGTCAGGTAGCCGGTGAACGCCGGGGTGTAGTTGTACTGCGACATCGCCAGGGCGTAGCAGGTGTAGTTGAGCTGGTAGCGCAGGGCCGAGAGCAGGTACTGCTCGATATGGGAGAACCCGTCGAAGCGCTCGAGCGGCTGCAGCGAGAGGTCCAGCAGATAGCGCTGCAGTTCCAGGTCGTCGGGCGTCAGCTCACCGACCCGGCGACCGGCGGACTCCACGACATGTTCGGCGCTCGACATGGACGCATCCTGTCATCCGGTCACCGAGGCGGTGGCGCTTTCCCGCACCACAATGTGCACGAGGCCCAGCTTGTCGGCGACGGGCTTGCTGATGTCGAACGGATACAGCGGACCCTTCCCCATTGCGGTGTTCACCCGGTTGAAGAACAACGAGATCCACCGCCAGTCGAAGAGCAACCGCTCGATCGGGGCCTGGCAATAGGATTCCAGCGGGGCGATGTCCCGCGGTCCGGCGAAGCGCACCCGGTCGGCGTGCAGCACCATGCCCGCCTCGCGGGTGGTGTCGAGGGTGTCGCTGATGTGCAGGTAGTGCGCGAAGCACTCGGCGAAATCCTCCCAGGGGTGCATGGTGGCGTATTCGGAGATGAACGTCTCCTGCCAGTCCGCGGGTGCGCCGAACTTGTAGTGCCGGTCGAGGCTGTCGGCGTAACTGGCCCGCTCGTCGCCGAAGAGTGCGCGGCACCGGTCCAGGAACTTCTCGGCTCCGGTACCGGTTTCCACGAGGATGTTCTGGTAGTAGTGGCCGGCCTCGTGACGGAAATGGCCGAGCATGGTGCGGTAGGGCTCGCCGAGTCGCACCCGCAGCGATTCCCGGTATGCGTCAAGGGATTCCACCAGGTCGATGGTGATCACGCCGTCGGCGTGGCCGATGAGGATCTTCTCCCCGGTGCTGTAGCTGGAGAGCAGGTCGAAGGCCAGGCCGCCGGCGCGGCGCCAGTACGGGTCGACGGGCAGGCCGATGTCGACGAGCTGGTAGACCAGCCTTCGCAACGCCCGTGCGGTGGGGACGAGCTTCTCCCGGGCGATGGTGTCGTCCTGGTCGGGCTCGCGGCGGATCAGTGAGTCGGACAGGCAGCGGCCGCGTGCGGCGGCGTCGTACTCGCCCGGCGCCAGCCAGTTGCAGCCAAGCGGCTCATGTTGGGTGCAGCGCACCCACTGTTGTCCGTCGACCTCCACCCTGCCATCGGTGAGGACCAGCATCGAGCGGGTCGGCAGATGCAGGCTGACGGCTACGGTGCAGGACGGGCAGTGGTGCGCCTCGAACGGGACGAAGCCATGGCAGACCGGGCAGGCGAAGGCGCGCATGGGCTGATCGTTGCACGACGGCATCGGCCGGGTGAATCTCTCGTCGGCTGATCGGTGGACGAGGGCCCTATGACTCTTGTGCCCGCCTCCGCGCGACAAGCAATGTCGATGCAGGGGCCGCGGTGGGTGACAAGACCCGTTGTCGCTCCGAGGCGGGCAAAAATCACATCACCTCCGGCGGGGTGACAGAAGTGAAGGATGAGGCGGGCATGAGTGCAGTGTTGATGACGGGGTTCCCGGGTTTCCTCGGGTCGGCCCTGCTCCCCGGGATCCTCGCCAAGCGGGAAGGGGCCACCGCCATCTGCGTCGTGCAGGCGAGGCACATGGATACCGCGAAGGCCAAGCTGGCCGAGATTCAGGCAGCCCATCCCCACACCGTGGACCGGGTCCAACTCGTCGAGGGCGACATCACGGCGCAGGGCCTCGGGCTTTCCGATTCCGTCGCGGTGGACCCCAAAAGTTTGAACCACGTCAACGAGGTCTGGCACCTGGCGGCCGTGTACGACCTTTCCGTACCGGAGGACATCGCCAAGCTGGTCAACATCGTCGGCACCGACAACGTCCTGCAGTTCTGCCGGGAGCGGTCGAACTTCCGTCGACTGCAGTACGTGAGCACCTGCTACGTCTCCGGCGCCTACGATGGCGAGTTCACCGAGGAGATGCTCGAGGAGGGCCAGGAGTTCCAAAACTATTACGAATCAACCAAATACGAGGCCGAGCGGCTAGTGCGCGCGGCGATCGCCGACGGGCTGCCGGCGACCATCTACCGCCCCGGCATCGTGGTGGGGGACTCGTGCACCGGTGAGACCCAGAAGTACGACGGGCCCTACTTCGTTGCCGACTACATGAAGCGCCTGCCCGGCGTGACGTTCCTGCCGCACGTCGACAGAGGCGTCATGGCATCGCTGGTTCCGCGGGACTACGTCATTGCAGCGATGGACGCACTGAGCGTCCTCGACCGTTCCGAGGGCAAGACGTACCAGTTGACCGACCCCGATCCGCCGTCGGCCCGCGAGGTGGCCGAGATCTTCGGCAAGCACCTCGGTAGGAGGCTGGTCTGGCTGCCCATCCCGGTATCGCTCGTGCGCGGACTGCTCGACACGGTCCCCGGGATGGAACTGCTCACGGGTCTCCCCGCGGAGACCCTCGACTACTTCGCGTTCCCCACCACTTACGGCACGGCGCAAACCGTGGCCGACCTGGAAGGCACCGGGGTCTCATGCCCCCGTTTCCGCGATTACGCCGACAAGCTGCTCGACTTCATGGCGGCCCACCCGGAGTTCGACTCCAAAGCAATGGTCTAAAGAGAGATCCCATGACTGAGCACAGGCCATCGCTGGTCGTCAACATCAGCCTGAGCGGACCCGAGCGCGATTACGACCACTCTGTGGAGTTCCTGGGACGGGCCTTCCGAATCGTCCGGGTGGGCACCGGTGGCAGCGTCAAGCGGGCGAAAGAAGAACTGCACAAGTGGTCCGGCCAGGCCGCGGCCATCGGGGTCAGCGGAGTCCACGACGCCCAGGTGGCCGGAACCCTGAAGGGCAAACCCGGCAGTCTTCGGAAGGCCCTGAACACGGGCACAGACGCGGCCACCGGAACGTCCTCCGCTGCCGTCGTCACCGTTGGCCACCGGTTGCGCAACGTGTTGCAGGAGTGGACCATTCGGCACCTGGCCGGCGAGATGCCCGGCTACTTCGCCAATGCGCGAGTGGTCGTGCTCGGCGGACCAAACCACTACCGCTCCACTCGAGTGCTTTCGGAGAGCACGCAGAACTTCCACTTCGCCGACCCGGCGGTGGAGTACGGCCTTACCGACATTCACACTCCGTTCGAGGTGTTCGAGCGCGTCGTGTCCGCCTCGGGCTGGCTTCTCCAGAGATTCCCCTCCTCGGTGGTGTCGGCGGCCACCGCCCCGGCCCGGATGATCATCGAGTCCCAGGTCCGCGAGGCCCTGCAGGACTGCGACGTTGTGGTGGCCACGTTCAGGGAACTCGCCCAGTTCGAGTTGGATGACCTGAAGGGCAAGACCCTCATCTCGACGTCCATCGGCGAGGACCGGCTGAACAGCCTGCGGGAGCGTGGAATAGACCTCATCCTCGACGATGTGCCGCAGCCGTTCGAAGGGCTGGTGGTCAATGAGGCGACGCTTGAGGCGCTGATGCTGGTGGCGGGCGAAGCCGAGGAGTCACGCCTGTCCGACGACGACCTGCTCGAGATGATCCAGTCGGCTGAGCTGGAGCCGAGGATCCTGTACCCGAGCGGCTTCAAGCGGAGGTCCCGGTTCGCTTTCGTGATCCACCCGCTGTCCCAGGAGTACTTCCGCAATGTGAAGGCCCTCGATGCCGTCGCCGACGTGACGCCGGGGATCTTCATGGATGGCGTGGAGAAGCTGATGGCGCACGCGCCGCCGTTCGTCTACAGCCATGTCACCGGTATCAAGTCGCCGACGGGCGCTGAGGTCGAA
This sequence comes from Mycobacteriaceae bacterium, assembly GCA_037129875.1. Taxonomy (GTDB): domain Bacteria; phylum Actinomycetota; class Actinomycetes; order Mycobacteriales; family Mycobacteriaceae; genus Mycobacterium. The sequence continues at coordinate 3,766 of JBAXUD010000084.1, read as the reverse complement.
GGCTGGCTCATCACCGTCGGCGGCACCCCCAAGGAACTGATGGCGCACGATCCGGAGTTCACCTACTCGCGGCTCCTCGCGGCGGCCGACATGGCCCAGAAGATGGGCGCCCAGATCATGGGTCTCGGCGCGTTCACCAAGGTCGTCGGCGACGCCGGTGTCACGGTGGCCAAGCGCGCACCGCTTCCCATCACCACGGGCAACTCCTATAGCGCCTCGGGTGCGCTGTGGGCCGCCCATGACGCGGTCCGCCGACTCGGCATCGCAGAAGTGGACGAGAAGGGACATATCAAGGGCAAGGCGATGGTGGTCGGCGCGACCGGCGCCATCGGCTCGGTGTGTGCGCGACTGTTGGCGATGGCCGCCGACGAGCTGTGGCTGGTCTCCATCGAACCGGCCAAGCTGTTGGCGCTGAAGGCTGATATCGAGCGGGAGAACCCGCGGGCGAAGATCCACGTGGGTGCCAGCGCCGACGAGCACATCGCCGACATGGATGTCATTGTCACGGCCACCTCGGGGGCCGGCAAGAAGGTGCTCGACATCATGAAGGTGAAGCCGGGTGCGGTCATCACCGACGTCGCGCGGCCGTTGGACCTTTCGGCATCCGATGTTGCCAAGCGGCCCGATGTGCTGGTCATCGAGTCCGGGGAGATCGAACTGCCCGGCGATCCGCAGATGAAGGGGATCGGCCTGCCGAAGGGCGTTGCCTACGCCTGCCTGGCCGAGACCATCGTCCTGGCGCTCGAGGGCCGCTACGAGACGTTCACCGTCGGGCGCAACATCGAATGGGAGAAGGTCAAGGAGATCTATCGGCTCGGGCTGAAGCACGGCATGAAGCTCGCCGCGATCTCCGGTGTCAACGGGGTCTACACCGACTCCGACCTCGCCAAGATCCGGGAGTTGGCGCTGGCCAAACGGGATCAAATGGCAGCGGCGGAGTCCTGATCGGAACGCTTACTGCAAATACCCCACCATGACCCGTACCGGCTTTCTGTGAATCGGCCGGCCCGTGCCGTGCGATATTCGGCGGCTCTGGACCACTGTGTTGTGTGCCCGCCTTCGAGCGACAAAACCGGGCGGGGCCGGTCGTTGTCGCTACGAGGCGGGCATCTTTGTCATATAGGTTCGCCAGGTACCCCCACCACCCCGGAGTGCTCTTGACCGCCGACCTCAGTGACACCATCGCCTCAGCCCCGATGTTCGACGGGCTCGACCGGGCGCACGCGGAATTCCTTGCCGCACAGAGCCGTCCGATCGTCCTGCCCGCCGGACAGGTGCTGTTCCGGCGGGGAACCCCGTCGACCGGTTTCTACGTGGTTCGCGACGGCCGCATGCAGTTGTCGGTGTCCAACTCCGAGGGCATGGTCAAGGTGCTGGAAATCGTCAGCCCGGGCGGCGCCTTCGGCCACGCGGTGATGTTCCTGCGCGAGCCCTACCCGGTGGACGCCACCGCACTGGTCGACACCCACCTGGTGTTCGTCCCGGCCGCGGCGGTCGACCGCATCCTCGACGGCGACCCCGCCATGGCGCGGCTGATGCTGGCTTCGATGGCCCGCCGGCTGCAGTCCAAAGTGCAGGACATCGCGATGCTCTCGCTGCAGTCGGCCACCCAGCGGATCATCGCCTACGTGCTGGGCGCCATCAGGGATGACGCCGGCCAGGCCGGCCCGTCAACCACCGTGGAACTCCCCGCGCTCAAACAGGTGCTGGCCTCCCGGCTGGGCATGACCCCGGAGACGTTCTCCCGCGCCATCCGCACCCTGTCGGCGGAGGGTTTGCTCACGGTGGACGGTTCGCTGGTCCAGATTCCGGACGTGGCCGCGCTCGACGCGTACGCTCGCGGCCAGTCCATACTGTGACCGGGGCCACACTCAGCGCTTGATCTAGATCAATGGCCCACAGCGGCCGGGTTCATAGCGTGGTCGGTGTCCACACGACTGAGGAGAACCATGTTTTGCTACCAGTGCGAACAGACCGACCGGACCCCGCAGCCCGGCCGCCCCAACCTGCTGTCCTTCGGCTGCTCGTCGGACAAGGGCAACTGCGGCAAGGACGCCACCACCGCGGCGCTGCAGGACGTGCTGGTCCACGTCGACCTCGGCATCGGCCAGTACGCGCAGAAACTGCGTGAACTCGGCGCCCCCGATCCGCAGTTCGCCGCGCACGCCTCATTCGACCTGTTCACCACACTGACGAACGTCAACTTCAACGCCACCCGGTTCATGTCGCTGATCGGCGAGGCGGTCGCAGTGCGCGATCACGCGAAAGCGGCCTATGAGGCCGCCGCCCGCGCCGCAGGCAGGGAGCCCGAAACACTCACCGGCCCAGCCCAGTTCGTGCCGGCGGCTAAGATCTCCGAGGTCGTCGCCCAAGGTGCCGCCGTCGGTGTGGACGCTGACCTGGAGGCCCTCGGTGCCGACATCATCGGCCTGCGCAACCTCAACCTCTACGGCCTCAAGGGTGTCTGTGCCTACGCCCACCACGCCCACGCCCTGGGCTACCGCACCGACGACACCGATGCGGGCATCGAGAACGGCCTGGCCTTCCTGGCCTCCGGACCCGCCGACCTCGACGCATTGCTCGGCCACGCCCTTGAACTCGGCAGCGTCAACCTGAAGGTGATGGCGATGCTCGACGGTGCCAACACCGGCAGCTTCGGCAACCCGGTACCCACCGCAGTTCGCGTCACGCCGTTGGCCGGCAAGGCGATCCTGGTCTCCGGCCACGACCTGCACGATCTGGACAAGATCCTGCAGGCCACTGCTGGAACCGGCATCAACGTCTACACCCACGGCGAACTGCTGCCCGCCCACGGCTACCCCGAGCTGCACAAGCACACCCACCTGGTCGGCAACTACGGCGGCGCCTGGCAGGACCAGCAGCGCGACTTCACCGCATTCCCGGGCCCGATCGTCATGACGTCGAACTGCCTGATCGAGCCGCAACCGGCCTATCGCAACCGGATCTTCACCCTCGGCCCGGTCGGCTGGCCCGGGGTCCGCCACGTGGACAACGACGACCTTTCCCTGGTGATCAAGGCCGCCCAGTCGCTGCCCGGCTTCACCGAGGACGTCCCGGCCGAGACGGTCACGACCGGCTTCGGGCACAACGCGGTGTTGTCGGTGGCCGACAAGGTGATCGAGGCGGTCAAAGCCGGCGACATCACCCGGTTCCTGCTCATCGGCGGGTGTGACGGTGCCGCCCCCGGCCGCAACTACTACACCGACGTCGCCGACAATGCCCCCGACAGCACGGTGCTGATGACGTTGGGCTGCAACAAGTATCGGTTCAATGATCACGACTTCGGCGATATCGGCGGCATCCCGCGGCTGCTCGACGTCGGCCAGTGCAACGACAGCTACTCGGCCATCCAGATCGCGCTGGCGCTGGCCGAGGCGTTCGACTGCGGGGTCAACGACCTGCCGCTGAGCATGTTCGTCTCGTGGTTCGAGCAGAAGGCCGCCGCGGTGCTGCTGACCCTGCTGTCGCTGGGCATTCGCAACATCCGCCTCGGCCCGACCCTGCCGGCCTTCCTCACCCCCGCAGCGGTGGACATCCTGGTCGAGAAGTTCGCGCTCAAGCCCATCGGCGATGCGGCCGAGGACCTGGCCGCCGCCCTGGCCGGCGCGTAGATGACAGAGACGCTCGAGGAGGCCACGGCAGTGCCTACCGGCACCGGATACGACGTCACTCTGGTCACCGCTGACGGGCAGGAGTCGACGCTGCAGTGCGACGGGTCGACGACCGTGCTGGAAGCCGCCGAGGA
>JBAXUD010000083.1:0-9808 GCA_037129875.1 Mycobacteriaceae bacterium | reverse complement strand
CCGGAAGTGGTTGTCCCCGTGGGCCGGTCGTTGATGGTGGCCATGCCCATCGCATCCGTGAGAGTGGCCCCTGTCGGGTTGGACAGCATGACGCGGAAATCCTCGGTGCCCTCGGTCAGCGAATCACTGTTCACGACCACGGTGATGGTTTTGCGGGTCTCACCGGGGGCGAATGTCAGCGTGCCGGAAGCGCTCGCGTAGTCGCTGCCTGCCGTCGCGGTGCCGTTGGAGGTCGCGTACTGCACGGCGACCGCCTGGGCCGACGGTGCGGCGAGGGTGACCGTGAACGAGGCCAGTGACGTGCCGCTTCCGCCGGTGTATTCGATCGGCGTCAGGTAGGCCATCTTGTTCTCGTTCACTGTCCGCCAGTCGTCGGCCAGGATCCCGCCGGTGTCACCGGAATTCGGGTTCCACGCCCAGTAGGCCCAGCTCATATCCTGGGAGCCGGCCGGAATGTCGATCGTGCCGTTGTTGTCGAAGTCGCCGGACAGATAGGACGTGATCGCCTCGAACCAGACGGCGTCCTTGGGGTCGGTCAACTTGGTGCCGAACTCGCCGACCCAGATCGGGGCGATGTTGTCCTGATAGATGTAGCCCCATGCCTGCCGGAACACATTGGGAAGGTTGGCGCCGAAGTCGGCGGCCTGGAACCACGGCTGAGCAAAGACCGAACTCGGGTAGTCATGCGGTGAGTAGACGACCCGGTTGGCCACATCGAGGGTGATCGGCCGGTCCTTGACTCCCATGAGATTGCCGCCCCACCAATAGCTCTGACCCTTGTAGGTACCCACGCCCTCGGTGAAGATCAGCAGGTCCGGGTTGACTGCCAGCACGGCGTTGCCGGCCCGCTCGGCCGCGCGTGCCCAATCGTTGGCGCCGCCACCGCCCCAGGTGCCGTTGTACGGCTCGTTGTGCAGATCGAATCCGATGACAGTGGGGTTGTTCTTGTAGTGGCCGGCCAGCATCTGCCAGTCGGACGCCCACTGGTCCTCGGTGTACTGGCTGTTGTACCAGAGGCCGTTCTCGCTGGTGCCGGCGCCGGCGGTGCTGCGGTGGTGGTCCAGCACGACCCGCATCCCCTTCTGTCCGGCATAGCCGATGACCTTGTCCATCACCTCGAGCGCCGAGAGACCCTGCAGATCAGGATTCTGGGAGAAGTCGATTCCGTTGGGCTTTGCGGTGGTGTGCAGCATCTCGCTGGAGTAGGGCAACCGGATGGTGTTGAATCCCTCAACCGCCATCTGGTCGATCATGTCCTTATAGCTGCGGGTCCAAAGTCCATGCGGGGCAAGGGTTGTGCTCTCCGCGCCGAACCAGTTGACGCTGGAGAGCTGAACCGGCTTGCCCTGTGAGTCGACGATCTGGTTGCCCGAGGTGTGCAGGTAACCGGGCGCGATGCCACCGGAGCCGGGTTCGGTCGCCGACGCGTCGGAGATGCTCAATCCGGGGGTTATCACGACGTCGTCGTTGGTGAGCGTGGCGGTGGCGGTGGCTCGGGCCAGCGTTGCCCCGCTGGGCTTGGTGAGTGTGACGGTGAAGGTTTCGCTGGGTTCGACGACGGTGTCGCCGATGATTTTGACGGCCACTGTCTGGGAGGTGGTGCCGGCAGCGAAGGTCAGGGTGCCGGTGGCGGCGGTGTAGTCGGTGCCGGCGGTGGCGGTGCCGTTGGCGGTGGTGTAGCCGACGGTGACGGGTGTTGCCGATGCCTTGGACAGCGACACGGTGAAATTGGCGTTGGGGGTGCCGCTGTTGCCTTCGGTCACCGACACGTCGGAGATGCTCAATCCGGGAGCCGTCAGGCCGTCGTCGTTGGTGATGGTGCCGGTGGCTTTGGCCTGGGCCAGCGTTGCGCCGGTAGGTTTGGTCAGGGTGACGGTGAAGGTTTCGCTGGGTTCGACGACGGTGTCGCCGCGGACTTTGACGGCCACTGTCTGGGAGGTGGTGCCGGCAGCGAAGGTCAGGGTGCCGGTGGCGGCGGTGTAGTCGGTGCCGGCGGTGGCGGTGCCGTTGGCGGTGGTGTAGCCGACGGTGACGGGTGTGGCCGATGCCTTGGACAGCGAGACGGTGAAATTGGCGTTGGCGGTGCCGCTGTTGCCTTCGGTCACCGACACGTCGGAGATGCTCAGTGCGGGAGCGCTCGGAGGGGCGACAGTGCCGATCGCCACGCCGTTGACCTTGATGTTGGCCGGGGCGGATCCGACGGCGCCGGGGGTGGCCTGGTAGCCGAACCCGGTGCTCTGACCGGCGGCGAGCTTGGCGTTGTAGGACATGTTGGCGATGACATAGTGGGTTCCGACATGGCTGGTGACCTGGCCGTTCCAGATGTTGACGATCTGGGCCGGGGTGTCGAATTCCACCGTCCAGCCGTTGAGTGCGGACTGGCCGGCGGTCAGCGTCAGCGCGGCGACGTGGCCCGCACCCCAGTCGTTCGTCACGCTGTAGACAACCGTGTTGGCGCCGGTCGATGCGGCGGCGGCCGTTGCTGCGCTGGGCGCTGCCGATGATTCCACTCGCCGGAACAATCCCCAGACCAGGTCCGGAAGCGGGCTGACGGCCGGGGCGGCGGGAGTGGCCGGCAGCATGCCCAGAGCCCGCAGCACTGCTTGCGCCATCACGGGTAGCAAGGGCTGCGCCCGTACGGCTGCAGCTGACGGTGCGGGAACGCGCACCGTGTCCACGCGCGCCGATGACACGATGGTGGGTGCGATGTCGGTGGCGGCCGCGGGGGCCAGCGTGGCGGCCGACGGCGACGGGGTGACCGGCGGACTGACGGATACGACGGCCTTCGGGCTGAAGGCGACCGTCGTCGATTCAGACACTCCCGGTGTCATCGCGGCGGATTCCGCGGCATCGGACAACGTGCCCCCGGCCGGGGTCGATTGCGATCGGGTGGGCAGGATGGCGCTGGCGGGCAATGGGATACCTCGGCTCGAACCGGCCGCCCCGGCGGCGGGGCGTGCCGGCTGCCCGGTTGCAGCGCGTCCGACCCTCGCACCGGAGGGCTCGCCGGTATTGCCCGGGTTCGACACGCCCGTGCGGTGTCCTCGGACCGCCGCGCCGTTGGATGACGACGTCGACGTCGACGTCGACGTCGACGGTGACGGTGACGGTGACGACGTGGACGCGGAGGCGGAGGAGTCGGCGGAGCCGTCGACTGGGCCGCTGTCGGCGTAGGCCAACCCGGATCCGGTTGCCAACGCGGCCCCCACGCCCAGGCTCAACGCACCGGCTCCGAGCCAGGCATACGGTTGCCGGGGACGCTTCCCAGTGCTGCTCGTTGCGCGCCGGGCCTGCTGATCTGCGCTCATCGCCAATCCCCTTCGGCTGGCTCGGCTTTGCTGACCTTCGGGAGAAAGTCGCCGGCGGGGCGTGGCTGAAAATGCCTGGTGAACGCCGCGGAAACGGCGTTTTGGCTACGCCCGTAACCAGAAGTTACACCGTGTCACCGATATCCTCAACAGGTGACGCGACCGTCAAGATGGACTGGGCTTTCGCGTGCCGATCGGCAGGCCGAGCGACGGCACCTGCTCGTGCGGGCGGCTTTCGAACTGTTCGGCGAGGACGGGGAATCCGCTGTCACCGTTCGGGCGGTGTGCAGCCGCGGGGCACTGAACACCCGTTACTTCTACGAGAGTTTCGCCGACACCGATCAACTGCTCGGTGCGGCCTATGACTTCGTGGTTGCCGACTTGATCGGCGCCGTCAGCGCCGCGATGTCGAGCCTTCCCGGCGACCGTGCCCGCCTGCGGGCGGGCATCCGCACTGTGCTCGATTTCAGTTCCGAAGATCCGCGCCGCGGCAAGATTCTTTTCACCGAGGCGCGGACGAATCCGGTTCTGGCTCAACGCCGTTCGGCGATTCAGGAACAACTTCGCAAGTCCGTTCTCGATGACCCTCGAGCCAGGCCCCCGCGGGTGCGGACCGCCAACCTGGTCGGCGCCGCGATGTACGCGGGAGCGATGGCCGAACTGGCCCATCAGTGGCTGGCAGGCAACCTCGGCCCAGATCTGGATCCGGTGGTCGACGCGGCCGTCGGTGTGCTGATGCCGCACGACAACGGCCGCTGACTAAGCCGCCGGGCAGCCTTCGCGGTTCGTCCCCTCGAGCGCCTTCGGGGCGCCGTCGATGGCCTGATGCAGCACCTCGAACACCTGCGGATCCCAGGTGAGTGCCGTCTTCCACTCCAGCCCGGCGGCATTCGACACGAAGATGCTGTGGGTGTCGTCGAAGACGTAGCAGCGCCGGTGCGGCAGCACCGGGTCGCTGACGCTCTTGGCCAGCGCGCTCTCCTCGGCTACCAGTCCATCGTTGGGCCACACCCCCGGGTTCACCGGCCCGGCTACGGTGAACTTCTTGCCGGCGATCAGCACCACCGGGATCTTGTCGAGCACCCCGGACTGGAATTCGTTCCACCCGCCCTTGCCCGTCAGGAAGTTCTTGTTGACCTCCCGGCCGGAGCCGGCCATCAGTTGCAGCACGCGGTCTTTGAACACTTTCATCGCCGACTCGCAGAGCTTGTCGCCCCGGCAATCGGACAGCGGGATGAGGTCGTTGGCGTAGTCGGAGAGGAAGGAGCCCTGCCACGGCGTGCCGACGGTGGTCAGCGAGCGGATGTTCACCTTGCTGCCGGTGGTGGCCAGCACCCGGATCGCGGCCCGCGAGTACAGCCCGCCCATGGAGTGCGCGACGAAGTCGACCTCGGTGACGCCCTTCTCGTCGTGCAGCCAGTTGATGAACCGGGCCAGGTGTTCGCCGGCGGTGTCGATGCTGCCGGTCGAGTTGACCGTCACGTTCTCCGGCAGCGTCACCGGGCATACCCCGAAAGCCCCGAACCCCTGCTGATCGACGACCTGTCCGCGTCCGTTCATGGCCGGCGAGGTGTAGACGGTGTAGCCCTTGCCCAGCAGATACTCGCGGATCGCGGTGTCGGTATTGCCGGCCGCCAACCCGGTGGCGCACGCCTGATCGGGTGTGGTGAACGGGCTGACCGCATCGCCGCCGGAGACCACCACCACCGCCGCGCCGGGCGGCCGCTTCTCGCCGGATCCCGGGGCGCCGGTGCAGCCGCTCAGCACGGCCGCAGTCGTCAGTGCCACAAGGATCACCGCAAAGAATTTCCGCATGACAGGATTGTCTCATCATGAGCGAGCAATCCCGTGTCGTTTTCTCCGGTGTGCAGCCCACCTCCGACTCCCTGCATCTGGGCAATGCCCTGGGCGCGGTCCGGCAGTGGGTCGGGTTGCAGGACGACTACGAGACCTACTTCTGCGTCGTCGACCTGCACGCGATCACCGTGCCCCAGGATCCCGAGGTGCTGCGCCGGCGCACCCTGGTCACCGCGGCGCAGTACCTTGCGCTGGGCATCGATCCGGCGCGCTCGACGATCTTCGTCCAGAGCCATGTGCCGGCCCACACCGAATTGGCTTGGGTGCTTGGCTGTTTCACCGGCTTCGGGCAAGCCTCGCGGATGACGCAGTTCAAGGACAAGTCGCTCAAGCAGGGTGCCGACTCGACGACGGTGGGGCTGTTCACCTATCCGGTGCTCCAAGCCGCCGATGTGCTGCTCTACGACACCAATCTTGTTCCGGTGGGCGAGGATCAGCGCCAGCACCTGGAGTTGGCCCGCGATATCGCCCAACGTGTCAACGCCCGTTTCCCCGCCACCTTGGTGGTGCCGGAGGTGATGATCGCCAAGGAGACCGCCAAGATCTACGACCTGGCGGAGCCGACGTCGAAGATGAGCAAGTCGGCGGCCACCGACGCGGGTCTGATCAATCTGCTCGACGATCCGAAGGCCTCGGCCAAGAAGATTCGCTCGGCAGTGACCGACAGCGAACGCGAGATCCGCTTCGACCCTGAGGCCAAGCCCGGCGTCTCCAACCTGCTGTCCATTCAGTCCGCGGTCACCGGAACATCGGTGGACCAGCTCGTGGCCGGCTACTCCGGCCGCGGTTACGGTGATCTCAAGGCCGAGACCGCCGACGCCGTCATCTCCTATGTCACCCCGATCCGGCAGCGGGTCGACGAACTGCTCGCCGACCCGGCACAACTCGAGGCGATCCTTGCTGCGGGTTCCGGCAGGGCCCGCGAAGTGGCCGGCGCGACGTTGGCCCGGGTGTACGACCGGCTAGGTTTCCTACCCGCCGGATGATGGACCTGGTGGCGCGACTGCGGAACCGGTATCCCTGGCTGGACATCGCGGTGCGCGCGCAGCAGCGCTACGACAATTGCCAGGGCGATTTCTATGCCGCCGGGATCAGCTATTTCACTCTTTTTGCGATGTTCCCACTGTTGATGGTCGGCTTCTCCGCCGTCGGATTCGCGCTGGCCAACCGTCCGCAACTGCTTGCCGACATCGACGGCCGGGTCAAGGCGGCGGTGCCCGGTGACTTCGGCGAACAGATTCTCAGCCTGATGGATGCGGCTATCGCCTCTCGCACCTCGGTGGGTGTGATCGGGCTGGCCGCGGCGTTGTACGTCGGGCTGCTGTGGATGCAGCGGCTGCGCGCGGCGCTGAGCCAGATGTGGGGGCAGAATTTCCCGCCGCCGGGATTAATGAACACCAAGTTGTCCGATCTGGCCGCCTTGGTGGTGGCGTTTACGGCCAGCCTGCTGACAATAGGCTTCAGCGCGGTGGCGAGCTCGGCGCTGGAGTTGGCCGGCTTCGCCCGGGTGGGTTCGCTGGTGCTGTCGATCATGGTTGCCTGGCTGTTGTTCACCGCCACGATCGCCCGGCTGCCGCACGAGCCGATCCCGTGGGACCGGTGCGCGCGCGCCGGCCTGCTGGCCGCGGTCGGGTTCGAGGTGTTCAAGCAGGTGGCATCGGTGTACTTGCGAGTGGTGATGCACGGCCCGGCCGGGGTCGCCTTCGGCCCGGTGCTTGGCCTGATGGTGTTCGCCTACGTGACAGCCCGGCTGCTGCTGTTCGCGACGTGCTGGGCAGCCGAACGCAGTGAGGCAACCGTCGGGCTGGGCAGCCGAACGCAGTGAGGCAACCGTCGGGCTGGGCAGCCGAACGCAGTGAGGCAAACCCGTTAGCTGGGTTCCTCGTCGTCCGGCCGCAGCACTTCCTCCGGGTGGTGGTACAGATTGACACGGTTCTGACCACGGTCGAGTTGCGGCGGAGGAATCCATTCAGTTCGGTTGTCGCTCTTGCGTTTTCGAGTCGTCCATCCGGTCGGTGTGCCGTCGACCAGGCGGTTATCGCAGCCGCAGGCCAATGTGAGTTCATCGATGTCGGTGTTACCGCCATGCTGCCAGTCGCGCTCGGCGTGGTGGACCTGGCAGTGGTACGGCGGGGCGGTGCAGTCGGGCTTCGTGCATCCCCGCTCCAAGGCGTGCAGGACGAGCCGCTGCCCGGGACTGGCGGTTCGCCGGGTGCGTCCGTAGTAAAGCTGAATTTCTCGCGCACTATGGAAGAGCGCTAGGTAGGGGTGTGCGTCGGCGGCCATCCGGATGAGCGTAGGGATCGGCAGCTGCGTGCCACCGCCGGTGTGAGCGCGGCCGGCGGCGGCGGTCAGGTCGGCCAGTGTGGCGGTCGCCACGACCGTGACCGGAAGTCCGTTGTGCTGCCCTAACTTCCCGGACGCCAGCATCGCCCGGCACATGGTCCGCAAGGCGTCGTGGTTACGTTGGGCGGCGGTCCGGCTGTCGCCGGTGACCTGGTCTTGTGACGGGACCCCGTCAACGCATGGGTTGGCGTCATCGGGGTTGCAATATCCGGCTGCGGCGAGTTTGGCGAACACCGCGTCGAGCGTCGCGCGCAGTTCGGGATCGATCCACCCGGTGATGCGACTCATACCGTCGAGTTCCTGACGCCCCAGAGTCAGGCCGCGCTTGCGGGCGTGCTCACCTTCATCGTCGATCGTTCCGTCCTGGTCAAGGTAGCCCATCAACTGCCGCGCGGCTCTACGCAAACCCTCGGGAGTCAGCCCGCCCGCAAGCCCACCGAGTTGGGATTCGGCGGCCGTCCGGGTGCCCGGGTCGACATCACTCGGCAGACTGTCCATGAAGTCCCGGATCACGGTGACGTGTTCCGTTCCGATCTCGCCCCGGGCCTGCGCCGCGGCGGTTCCCGGTAGTTCCGGCTCCAGCGGCTCGCCTGTGACGGCGCGACGTGCCCCCAGCTGGGCGGCCTCGGCGATTCGGCGGCCGGCGTCCGAGCCGCTGATCCCCAGCCTGCTGGACAACACCACGCGCCACGATTTTGCCCCCATCTCCCTGGCGGTTGCCTGGGACTGCAGGTGGACGACCAGCGCATGCTCGGCGGCGGGTTGGCGCCGCCGATGCGTCTCCAGGCGGTCCAGTACCTCTAGCACCTGGATAGCCCCCAGGGCATGAACCGGCAGCGACGCGAACTTGTCCCACGCCACCTCAAGCTCGTCGAGTGCAGCCATCACCGCCTCGGTGTCGGGGGTGCGCAGTTCCATGCATCGAACATTAGTTCGACACTCTGACAAGAATGGCCCGCCGAGGCCGTCACGCTCAGCGAGCCTGTAGGCCCTGATTCAGCGACCGCGCCGCCAGCATCAGGCTGAATACGATGATGGTCCCCACCACCGTCACCCCGATCCGCACCGGCAGCGCATCGCCCGCCAGGATCGGCGAGTTGTCTTGGGGCGCTTCGGGTTTGAGCGGAAGAATCGACGGGTCCGGCTCGATCAGGGTGCCGATCTTGGTGTCGGGCTTGGTGGCGAACCCGTAGTCGAGCAGGTGCGCGGCCTGCTCCCACGGGGCGATCGGGTCGCGGGTGCCGCGCAGCAGGATCGCGACCAGGCGGCGCCCGTCGTGATTGGCCGCGCCGACGAAGGTCTGCCGCGCGTCGTCGGTGAAACCGGTCTTACCGCCCATGGCGCCCGGGTAGTTCAGTAGCAGTTTGTTGTCGTTCTCCAGCTCGTAGCGAGGATGGTCGGCGTCCTCGCCGGGCTTGGCCGGATGCCCGGGGAAGTCGTAGGTGCGGGTCGCCACGATGTCGGCGAACGTCGGGTTGTTGAAGGCGTACCGGTAGAACAACCCCATGTCGTAGGCGGAGGTGCTCATGCCCGGGCCGTCCAGGCCCGAGGGGGTCGCGACCCGGGTATCGCGGGCGCCGAGCTTGGTGGCCAGCGTGTTGATCTTCTGCATCGCGACGTCCATGGCGATTCCCGGGTCGCTTCGCTCCTGCCCTCCGGATGCGATTCCCGGGTCGCTTCGCTCCTGCCCTCCGGATGCGATTCCCGGGTCGCTTCGCTCCTGCCCTCCGGAGCCGCCGATCGCCATGGCCAGTGCGTGGGCGGCGTCGTTGCCGGAGTGCATGAGCAGCCCGTGCAGCAGGTCATTGACGGTGTAGTGCCCGCCGAGGTCGACGCCCACCTTGGTGCCCTCGGCGTTGGCGTCCTCCTGGGTGCCCTCGATGACCTTGTCCAGTGGAAGCTCGTTGATGGCCGCCATGGCCAACAGCACCTTGATGATGCTGGCCGGACGGTGCCTGCCGTGCGGGTCGCGGGAGGCGATGACGTCACCGCTGTCGATGTCGGCGACCAGCCACGCCTCGGCAGGGACGTCGCCGGGCAGCGGGGGAGCGCCGGCAGCGACGATCACGCCGCAGCTGCCCAGCGCGTCACCGCCGACCGGTGTGGCCGGTACGGCCAGCGGCTGCGGCGGATCACCGGCGGTCGGCACCTCAGAGGAGTCCACCGCGGCCGGGGTGGACACCTTGTAGGGGCAGGTATTCGGGTCGGGTGCCGCCTCGGGGTCGGCCCAGGACACCGCCGGGGCGCCTATGAGGCACAGCGTTGCGGCCAGGGCCGCAGCCCGCGCCACCAGTCGT
>JBAXUD010000082.1:0-9934 GCA_037129875.1 Mycobacteriaceae bacterium | reverse complement strand
TGGCCGGTCCCGATCACCTGACCCTACGCGCACACAGCTCTGGCGCACGACCAAGTGGCATCTTGGTCTCAGCCGGATCGGGCTGAGCAGGTCCGGTCAGCTGTTCCAGCGAGATCTCAATTCATCCATTTTCTGGGCCAACTCCCCGGGGCTGAGGATGCCCTTTTCAAAGGCGATGTTGGCGAACGCGACGACCCACCGCTCGTAATAGCTCAGGTTGGCGATCGGCTCGATGACCGCCTCCACCGTGCCGGCTTTCCCGCGCAGATACATGGGCACTCGGTAGTGCCCGATGGGCGACCGCGTCAGCACTCGCACTGCGTCGCCGGGTGTGAAACTCGGCCGCTCGCCTTGGGCAAACACCGGCCCTGTCAACGTGGTCGGCCCAGTCGGCGGTGGCTCTGACAACCTCGATCCCTTTCAGTGTGCTGGCAGTCGGGAAAGCAGGCTGTTGCCAACAGTAGCCTTGCTCAGTCCGGATTCATGGGCCGCAGCCCGATGTCGTATTCGGGCATCTCGACGCTAGGCCGTCGGCTTGCGGATGCGTTGGTAGTGACGCGCGGCTCGGGTGCGGTTGCCGCAAGCCTCGGAGCACCACTCGCGGCGCGGGTGGGCCTTGACGAAGTAGAGAACGCATCCGGGTGCCTGGCACGCGCGTAGCCGGGAGGCGTCAGGTCCTGTGAGTAGGTGCACGGCCTCGGTGGCGACCTTGGCGAGCGCGGTGGTCGCCGGCGACACCGAGGTGGCGTCGACCCGTGTGAGGTGCCCGTGGCGGAGGGTCAGTCGGTCGGGCTGGGTGTCGGCGGTCAGTGCGTTGACGGCGTTCATCGCCTCGTCGAGGTCGGCGAGGGGGGATTGGGCGGCTTGCCTGGGGTCGACGGTGAGGAACGCGGCGAGGCGCCTGAGGGCGTCGCGGAGCAGCCGCGCCCGTTGAAGTTCTCGACGGCTGCAGGAGGTGATCCGATCGCAGACCTCGGTCGCCATAAGCCAGTCGCGGACATCGGCGGTGGTGGCCAGGTCGTCGTGGATCCCGGACGTGTCCGCCCAGATGGTGTTCATCAAGCGAACCGGCACGGGCTCACCGGGCAGAACCCACGCGCGGGACTCTGAACTGCTCACGAGTGCCAATCTATCACGGGTGATTCGACTTGCATCCATTAGAAGAACGTGCTACAACTTCTAACGTATAGATAGCAATTTATCCGTTATAATACGGATCGATGACAAGGAGCCCCCATGACGAATTTCGCCCCCATCGAGCCCGAGACGGCAACGGGTCGGGCTGCCGAGCTGCTGACCCAGGTCAAGAACACCCTGGGCCTGGTCCCGAACATGACCAAGGTGATGGCAAACAGTCCCGCGCTGCTCAAGGCTTACCTGGCACTGTCCGGCGCGGTCAGCGGCGGAGTCTTGTCGGCCGGTGTGCGTGAGCGGCTGGCCATCTCGACCGCGCAGCTCAACGGCTGCGAGTACTGCCTGTCGGCCCACAGCTACATCGGCGCCAACATCGCCAAGGTCGACACCGCCGAGCTGGACGCCGCCCGCTACGCCCGGTCCGGGGATCCACGTGTCGCCGCGCTGCTGCGACTGTCCAACGAGATCGCCGAGAACAACGGCGACATCAGCGTGGGCGATCTGCAGACTGCCCGCGATCACGGGGTGACCGATGAGGAGATCGGAGAGGTCGTCGCCAACCTGGCACTCAACGTCCTCACCAACTACTTCAACTTGCTGGCCGACGTCGACAACGACTGGCCCGTTGTCAACCTCTCGGCTGTAGCGGCCGCGATCTGATGTCGGAGAACAATCGATTCGCCGCCGTGGGATTCCACGGCGGCGAGTTGGCCGTCCAACAACGTGCGGGCGTGCAGGCGCAGGCGGCACGTCTGAGCGGCATGCTCGAGCCGGCCGAGTTGCGCGCAGGAGTGCTCGCCTTCCTCGCCGAGCGGACCTTCGCGGTCATCACCGCCCTCGGCGAAACCGGCCGGCTGTGGACTTCACCGTTGACCGGTCAACCCGGGTTCCTGACAGCAACATCACCGACCACCCTGGCCGTCGGGGCGGCTCCGCCTCACGGAGATCCCCTCCACCGGCTGCCGCCGGGACAGCCGGTCGGCATGATCGTCATCGACTTCGCCGCGCGGCGCCGGGTCCGCATCAACGGAACTCTCACCCATGCCGACGACGGTCAATTGGCCATCGACGTCCACCAGGCATACGGCAACTGCCCGCAGTACATCCAACAGCGGCTCGTGGTCCCCGAAGTCCCGGATGTCCCCGAAGTCGCGGACATCGCCGGGGCCGGAGGCGTACAGCGCGCCACTGCTCTCGGGCCGGACGACGCCGAGCTGATCCGGCGCGCGGACACCTTCTTCCTCGGCACCACGCACCCCGGGCGGGGACGGGACGCCTCCCACCGTGGCGGCCCACCCGGCTTCGTTCGGGTCGACGGCAATGGTCTGTGGTGGCCCGACTACCCGGGCAACAACATGTTCAACAGCTTCGGCAACCTGGCGGTCGACCCCACCGCCGCCCTGCTGTTCGTGGACTTCCCCACCGGCCACACGGTGCACCTCTCGGGCACCGCGGCTGTCGAATGGAGCACCGACGGCGCGCCGGGTGACGACGGGCACACCGGCCGGCGCGCCCGCTTCACCATCGAAAGCCTCGCCTCCGGACCCCTGCTCGCCGCCCGCGAGACCGCCCACACCGGCTACCCCCACAACCCGCCGATCACCGACTGAAGGAACATCGCCATGTCCGAATCCCGCCCGCCCCTGCCGCCGTTCGATCTGCCCGCCGCCCTGCACAAGGTCCAAGCAGCCGAAGACGCCTGGAACACCCGCGAACCGCAGAAGGTCGCCCTCGCCTACACGCCAAACTCCCTGTGGCGCAACCGCGACACCTTCATCACCGGCCGATCCGAGATCATCGACTTCCTCACCGTCAAGTGGCAACGCGAGCAGGACTACGCACTACGCAAAGGCCTCTGGGGATTCCGCGACAACCGCATCGCGGTGCGCTTCCAATACGAGTGGCACGACGACACCGGGCAATGGTGGCGAAGCTACGGCAACGAACTCTGGGAATTCGAAACCAACGGACTCATGAATCGTCGCGAAGCCTCCATCAACGACCTGCCCATCGCTGCGAACCAGCGCCGGATCCTCGGCCCCCGCACCGTCGCCGAACACGGCCAGGACTTCCCGCTGCAATAGTCCGCACTCCAGCTGCTGCCGCCGCTGGCGCGAGGCGTTTCAATCCGAATGGGACTTGGCGCGCCCGACGATCATCGGATCGGGCTGACCGACCGCCTCATAATCCTTGTCGGTGTATTCGAACTTGCTCAGCACATGGCGCATCGCGTTGACGCGGGCACGCTTCTTATCGTTGCTCTTGATCACCGTCCACGGCGCGACCTCGGTGTCGGTCCAGGTGAACATGTCCTCTTTGGCCGCGGTGTAGTCGTCCCATTTGTCCAGTGAAGCCAGATCGGTCGGTGAGAGCTTCCACTGCCGAACCGGATCGACGTGGCGGATGGTGAAACGGGTCCGCTGCTCCGACGATGAGACCGAGAACCACAGCTTGGTCAGGCTGATCCCGTCGTTGACCAGCATCTGCTCGAACATCGGAGCCTGCCGAACGAATTCGGCGTGCTGCTTGGGCGTGCAGTAGCCCATGACCCGTTCAACCCCGGCGCGGTTGTACCAGGACCGGTCGAACAGCACGATCTCACCCGCCGCCGGCAGGTGGTTGACGTAGCGCTGGAAGTACCACTGGGTGCTTTCCTTCTCGGTCGGCTTCTCCAGTGCCACCACGCGGGCACCGCGGGGATTCAAGTGCTCCATGAACCTCTTGATGGTGCCGCCCTTGCCGGCGGCGTCGCGGCCCTCGAACACGATGACGTGGCGCAGGCCGTTGGACTTGGACCAGTTCTGCAGCTTCAGCAGCTCGACCTGCAGGATGTGCTTCTGCTCCTCGTAATCGGGGCGCGACATCCGCTGGTCGTAGGGATAGTTCTCCCGCCAGGTGTCCACCGCGACGCCGGCGGGATCGAGCAGGATCGGATCGTCGTCCTCGTCGTCGACGACGGTGTAGCCATCCAGGTGTATCTGCACCGGGGAAAATTAGCCCGGCTCGGCGACCGTGGGGTTACCGGAAGGTGAACGGAGGAGGCGTTCCTATAGCCACTGGTTGCGGCGGAATGAGACGTACAAGGTCGCGCATATCGTCGCCATCAGGCCGAGTACACCGGGATAGCCCCACTTCCAGGACAGTTCGGGCATGTTCTCGAAGTTCATTCCGTAGATGCCCGCGATCATCGTGGGGACGGCGGCGATCGCCACCCAGGCGGAGATTTTCCGCATGTCGACGTTCTGCTGCAGACCCGTGCGGGCGAGCGCGGCCTCCACCAGATCGGAGAGCACCTCGTCGAAGGCAATGATCTGCTCCGCGCCGTAGGTCTGATGATCGAACACGTCGCGCATGTAGCGGCGGACTTCGCGCGGCAGCAGGTCGGTGTGTTCGGTGGTCATCTTGTCCAGAGCGGTGCCCAGCGGTCCGATCGCCTTCCGCAGTTCCAGGACGTCCCGCTTGAGCAGGTAGATCTGTTCGATCCCGGTCGACGCGTTCGGTGAGAATGTCTGTTCCTCGACGACGTCGATGTCGAGTTGCAGCGGTTCGATCACTTCCAGGTAATGCTCGACGACGTCGCGGACGATCGCCTGGAGGACGCCGTACGGCCCGAGCTTCAGCTGGAGATGTTCGCGCTCCAGATCGTGGCGCAGATCCGCGAGCCCGCTGTGGTCGCCGTGACGCACGGCGACGACGAAGTCCGACCCGACGAAGACCATGATTTCGCCTGTCTCGGCGATCCGGCGGGCTGTCTGCACCGATTCGTGCGGGACGTAGTGAACGGTCTTCAGCACGACGAACAGCGTGTCGTCATAGCGGTCCACTTTGGGGCGCTGCTGTGCATGGACTGCGTCCTCGACGGGGATGGGATGCAGACCGAAACTCTCTGCAACAGAAACCATCTGCTGATCGGTGGGTTCCCGTAGACCCAACCAGACGAACGCCTGCTGGCCTTCCTGGTTCAGTTGGCGGACGCGCTGCAACGCGGTGGCATGTGTGTAGTCGCCCGGAAGTCGACTTCCGTCGAGGTAGATCGCGCAGTCCACGACCGCCCGCTCCACCGGTGCGGGTGCCTGGTCCTCGGCATGGACGCTGAGGACGTCGAGGACGGTGGGCTTCAGCGAGCGACTTAGCGCCATTGCAATCGATTCTCCAGCCTCTGGCACGGGTCTGGCGCGTCGACTACTTCTTCAGGGCTGACCATGCCGACCAGATCGTGGCCTGTTCGGAGTCACGCCGATTGAGCGGCTTGACTCCGAACTTCGCGGTGATGGTGCCGATCACCGATGCCAGGTCGTAGGTCGTGGAATCGACCCCGCTGCGCGGCAGGCTGTTGGACACGATCAGCGCGGGAATGCGGGTACCCGGACCGAACTCGTCGTGGGCACCTTTAGTGGTCGAGCCCTGGCCCGGCGGGGGAACGTGGTCCCAGGCGCCGCCGAACTCGTCGTAGGTGACGACCGTGAGTGTGTCTGCCGCGCAGGGGCCGTCGTAGATCGAACGGAGCACAGACGCGATCTGTTCGTCGCCGACGTAGGCGCTGCCGTAGCCGGGATGCTGATTCCGGGGGCCGAGTTCCTGAACGAAGGACACCGGCTTGAGCTGGCAGGCGTCTCCGCGGACAAGCGGATACCAGGCGGCCATGTCCTGAAGGTTCCTGGCGCGGTTGGCCTGGGTCTGCGGCGTTGCGGTCGACCAGTTGTAGAAGTAGTTGAAGGACTGGTGGTGGTACTGGAAGTCCATGTCAGGACACAGCGGCCACTTCGTCGACGGGTCCGCCGTCGGATCGGAACAGCCGTTGGGATTACTGGCGGGCTTGCCGTCGCTATCGGTGTAGGTCCGCAGGATGCCGGCCTTGCCGTTGGTCCAGCCCGGTTGGTCGGTCAGACCGTTGGCGTTGGTCCAGCCGCCGGAGTACCAGGCCCAGTCGACGCCGGCGTCGTTGAGACGGTCTCCGATCGTCGGGTACTTCAGTAGCGGGATGAGCCGTTCGGAAACCGCGTCGGGGGGGTAGGGCCACTGCACCGAGAAGCTGGTGTTGACCACCCAGTCTCCGCACAGCCGTTGCGGATCGGTGCGCGGCTGATTGCAGGCCTGGGTCATCTGACCGTCTTTGAGCCCGTCGGGGTTCGGCGATTGGTAGTAGTTGTACTGACCCAACGACTTCTCGTCGGCAGGCTTCTGACTCTTGGGCATACCGTTGCTGTCGAGGATCGAGCGCATCGACGCAGGAGCGTCGGGCCACTGCGGCAATGTCGCGCTGATCAGCCACTGGCCGTTTGCGAAGGAACCGCCGAAAACAACGGCGAAGAACTTGTCGGCCACGGCGAACTTGGGGGCGTCGCGGCCGGTGAGGTACTTATATGTGCCCAGCTGCTTGGTGTCGTAGTGGCCCATCACCAGCCCGGCCGAGTCGCTGCCGACGGCGTAGCGGTTCATCGCTCCGTCGTTGAGCTGATACTGCTCCTGGTAAAAGCGGTGCACCAGGTCACGCGTGCAGCCGCCGGCCTGGGCCCCGGGGGAGTTCGCCGCCACACCGTTGTCCGCCGGCACCTGGGCGTACTTCACCAGGTCGGCATCGGTGCCCGGCGGTGGGCAGGTCATCGCGCCGGCCGGCAGGGCGTCGTTCAGCAGGAAGGGCGCATTCGGGTATGCCGACCGGTAGGCCGGATAGCGCCCGATGCCTTGCCCGCCTGCATCGTTACAACTCGGCACACCCGCCGGGCTGCCCGAAGCGAGGTTGACGTCGTTCATGAGCAGGCATCGGACCGCCGTGCCGTCCTGACTGACTTGCTTCACCGCCGACGCGGGCGCTTTGGCGATGTTGTCGACGGGATCGCCGTTCACCTGGTCCCACAGCCCGAACAGCTTGTCGAAGCTGTTGTTCTGCATATAGAGAACGACGATGTGCTTGGTCGAATCGGCGGCCGCCCGCTCGTTCGGGCTGAGCACCAGCGGCGCACCGGGCGACTGCGTCTGCCCCTCCAACGCCGGCAGCGCCGCGGGAGCAGGCCGGGAGCAGGCCTGGGCGGCGAGGAGTGCGACCACGGAGGCTAACGCGAGCGGGACCCGAACCACGTGACGCATGGTGCGGACCTCCTACCGGCGTCGGAACGCGACTTCTCAAACCGTAGTACCGGAGCCGCCTTCCGCAACCAATCCGAATGCCCCACAGAGGAATTCACCCGCTGGATGGGAATTGTTCACCTGGACGTCACCGGCACGCCCGGCGGGATCCGGGCTAACCGCTGCGGTGATCGAACCCCCCGGCCGTCCCACGGTGGGCGGCGCGGAATGCATAGGAGAACGGCAGCGCCACCAGGAACGCGCCGCCGATCATATTGCCGATTCCCACCGGAATGATGTTCCACACCAATGCAACCCACCAGCCGGGACCGTTTCCCTGGGCCGAGATCAGTCCGAAGTAACCCATGTTGGCCACACTGTGCTGGAAGTTGGCCGAACAGAACAGAGTCACGGCCAGAAACACCGGGATGTACTTGTCGATGATGTTGCGCCCCATGGTGGCAAAGAAGGCGGCCATGCCCACCAGCCAGTTGGCCAGCACTCCGGACAGCATCGCCTGGAACCAGGCGGCCGGCGTGCCCACGCTGTGGTAGTACGTCTTCTTCGCGACGAACGCTGCCAGCGCCTCATGCATCTCGGGCGGGTAGACCTGCGCCCGGCAGATCAGCCAACTGGTCAGCAGTGCGCCCAAGAAGTTGCCGATCAGGGCCAGCGCCCAGAACACGGTCAGTTTTCACAGCAGTGCCCTCGGGCGTTGCAGCAGCAGCGTGGAGGGCAACACCACGTTGGCTTCGGTGAACAGGATCGCCCCCGACAGGATCACGAAGAAGAATCCCGCCGAAAAGCCAAGCCCCTGAAGCAGATACCTCGGGCCCAGCGCCTGAACCTGCTCGGACAGCGGATCGAACCTCGGCGTCGGTCACGGCGCTTAGCCCTGACCGTCGCGCGAAAGGCGAACGTCCACTTCGCGATCGACGTAGCCCCACTCCGGGGCGCCACGGAGGCGAGCGACGAGATCCTCGAACTGATCACTGTCCTCGGGTGCGTATTCGAACCAGGTGAGAAAGTCGAATGGTTCCCCGAGATCGCGGGAGTGGTGCAGGCGGCGGGCAACCGCCGGCAGGTATTCCAGGCCGACACTGATGTGGTGGGACTGCTCTTCCAGCAGGGCCCGCCGCTCGTCCTGAGCCAGGCTCCACCACGAACCTGCCTTACGGATGGGGATCAGCGCCGCCCGGGTGCACCCCGGGCGCCCGAGACCCTCCTGCCGTTCGGCCAGGGTGTCGACCTCGGCGCGGGTGGTGTAGCGGATGTTGCTGGTCAGCCCGCGCAGCGCCCAGACAGTACCGCTGGGCTGCTGGCCCAGCGGTCCCTCAACGATGTCGATCCGAGCCGCATCGGGAAGCCCTTCGCCGGAGACCGGGGTGATGCTGTCGATGCGCCACCTGCCGGTCGAACCGGCGAGATAGGTGGTGCGGGCGGTTGGCATGTGCACGAATCCTTGCAGATGACGGGGCGAGGAGCTGGCGGGGCCATGACGCTACCGGCGCCTGCGAAGAACTGCGGCGAAACGGTGCCGGGGGCTAGCATCGGCGAATGATTCCAGGCGCACCGGATCCGCTTGAGACGTCGTTGGCGGGTCGGCGCGACGGCCCAATCTCGTTGGACGACTGGGCCGGGGGGATTCCGCAGACCCGCGCGCAACTGCCGTCGGTGCGGATCGGCCGCCGGTGGTTCAGCAGCCTCTGGCTGGTACCGCTGGGGATCGTCGGCCTGGTGCTGTCGATCGCGGTGGTCCGCGAGATGACCCGCTATGGCTGGTATCAGGATTTCATCGCCCGGTATCCGGGCACCTCGACGCAGTACGTCGAACCCGTCGCATCTGGCTTTCCCTGGTGGCTTCGGTGGCAGCACTTCCTGAACCTGCTCTTCATGATGTTCATCATGCGAGCGGGCATCCAGATCCTCGCCGATCACCCGCGGCTGTACTTCAACGCCGGCTGCAAGCCGGACACCGAGTGGATGCGGCTGCGCGGCCCGGTCCCCGCAGACCGCCGCGACCCCACCGACTCGGAAGGGACCTGGACGGCGCACCTTGACTCGGTCGCCCTGCCCAAACAGCTTGGTATTCCAGGGATTCGGCACTCGATCGGTCTGGCCCGCTGGTGGCACTTCAGCTTCGACCTGCTGTGGCTGATCAACGGTGTGGTGTTCTTCGTCCTGCTGTTCAGCACCGACCAGTGGAAGCGCCTGGTGCCCACCTCGTGGGACGTGTTCCCCAACGCGGTGTCGACGGCCCTGCAGTACCTGTCGTTGCAGCTGCCGCAGAACGCCGGCTTTTCCACCTACAACGCCCTGCAGCTGCTGGCGTACTTCATCACGGTGTTCATCGCCGCGCCGCTGGCCCTGGTCACCGGACTGCTGCAGGCGCCGGCCATCGCGGGTCGGTTCGGCACCAGCGCGGGCCGGCTCAACCGTCAGGTCGCACGCACCATCCACTTCGGGGTGCTGGTGTGGATGCTGGTCTTCATCGTCATCCACACGCTGATGGTGTTCGTCACCGGTTTCGTGGGCAACGTCAACCACATGACGCTGGGCACCGACACCAAATCCTATGTGGGGGTGGCGCTGTACCTGGCCTGGATGGCGGTGGTGGTCGCGTTCTGGTTGGTGGCTTCCCCGTTCACCCTCAAGCACCCGCGGACGGTTCAGAAGGTCGGCAAGGCCATGGTGGGCTGGCTCAAGGGGCTGCTGGAGCGCTGGGACCCCAAGG
>JBAXUD010000081.1:0-10177 GCA_037129875.1 Mycobacteriaceae bacterium | reverse complement strand
CACGTCCAGATCGCCAAGGCTCTTTACTCGATCCCGGAACAGTTTCGCGGACAGACACTTTCGGTCCGCGCTGACGGTGAACTAGTCAAGATGTATCACCGCGGTCAGCTGATCAAGACCCACCCGCGCCAGCCCCCGGGTGGACGCAGCACCGACCCGGCCGATCTGCCCGCTGAGAAGACCGGCTACGCCATGCGGGACCTGAGCCGCCTCATCGCCACCGCGACCGGCCACGGCCCCAACATCGGCATCTACGCCGAACGCCTGCTCGACCACGACCTGCCGTGGACGCGGATGCGTCAGGTCTATCGCCTCTTGGGATTGGTCAAACGCTACGGCCCCGGCCCCACCGACGCCGCCTGTGGGCGCGCCCTGGACCTGGACGTGGTCTCGATGCCCAAGATCGCCGCCATGCTGGAAAAAGCCACCGAGAACGCCCAGGCCCCGCCTCCGCGGGCCGCCTCCGGGTTGGCCCCGGCCCGCTTCGCCCGCGACCCACGCGAGTACCGCACCACCAGCGTCCCGGCACCCCGACCAGACTGGATGACCGTCATCGACGGCGGCGTCGTGGCCGACTCCGGGCAGGAGGAACTGTGATGACCAAACCCACCAAACCCATTGTCAGTGACCCAATCTCGACTGATCTCAAAGGTGCACTGCGCCAACTCAAACTCGGGCCCATGCTCGACACCCTGCCCGAGCGGCTCACCCTGGCCCGCCAACAACACCTCTCCCACGCCGCGTTCCTCGAACTGGTCCTCGCCGACGAAGCCAACCGCCGCGACACCAGCTCAGCAGCCCGCCGGGCACAGAGCGCCGGCCTGGACCCCGCCATGCGCCTGGACAGCTGGGACGAGTCCGCAGGCGTGCGCTACGACCACACCCTGTGGAACGACCTGACCAGCCTGCGGTTCCTCGACGGCGCCAACGGGGCCCTGCTCCTGGGAGCGGTCGGGGTCGGAAAGACCCATCTAGCGACCGCGCTAGCGCACATTGCGGTACGACGCCGCATCCCCACCCTGATGCTGCGTGCCAACTCGATGTTCAAGCGACTCAAAGCATCCCGCCTCGACAACAGCACCGAAGCCGAAATGCGCCGACTAGCTCAAATCCGGCTCCTGGTGATCGATGACTTCGCCCTGCAACCCATGGACGCCACCGCGACCGCCGACTTCTACGAACTGGTCGTGGCCCGCCACCAAAAAGCCTCCACCGTCGTGACCTCAAACCGCGGCCCCGATGAATGGCTCGCCATCATGACCGACCCGATGCTCGCCGAATCAGCCGTCGACAGGCTCACCTCCACCGCGCACGAACTAGTCATCGAAGGACCCTCCTACCGACGCCGCCAAAAACCCTCAGTTGACAGCACGGCCACAAACCCAGATCATGCCCACTGAGCCAAACAGGTGGTCCCTACCCGCTGGCCAACCGGTGGTCCCATCACCCTGGCAAATGACATCAGAGCCGGTTTTTTGGTCGGGCTGACAGGATTTGAACCTGCGACCACTTGACCCCCAGTCAAGTGCGCTACCAAGCTGCGCCACAGCCCGTTGCCGCCCGCCGAGACGGGCAGCAGGTCGAAAGCCTACCGCAGACCGCGACCGTGCCGAACTCGGGCGCGCCCGGTCATCACACCGTCAACAGCCGGTACAACCCGATCAACCCGACCACCACGATCACTGCACGCAGCGCCGCCGGTGAGAGGCGTCGTCCGTAATGCGCTCCGAACCAGCCACCCATCAGCGACCCCGCGGCGATCAACCCGGCGGCAGTCCAGCTGATGCGGTCGAAAGCCACAAGCGTGTAGCTGATGGCGGCGACGATATTGACCAGCAGTGACAGCAGGTTCTTGGCCGCGTTCATTCGGTGCATGTCTTCGGGCAACAACGCTCCCATGACACCGATCAGCAGAATGCCCTGCGCCGCGGTGAAGTAGCCACCGTAGACACCGACGGCGAAGGTGCCCAGGACAAGGGCGGCCATCCGTGCCACCGAGACATGCTCGGCGGAGCGGCCTGCCGCCTCGGCGCGCCGACGGGCATAGGCCTGGATGCGCGGCCCGACTATGACCAGGATCAAGGCCAGTACCAGCAGCACCGGCACGATCTGGATGAACACCTTCTCGGGCAGATTCAGCAGCAGAAACGAGCCGATCGCCGCGCCGGTCACCGACGCCGGGATCTGCCACCGCAGCCGCCGCCATTGCCCGGCAAGTTCGGCGCGGTATCCCCAGGTGCCCGACACCCCGCCCGCGACCAACCCGATCGCGTTGGACATCGTCGCGGTCACCGGAGGAAAGCCCAGCGTCACCAATGTTGGGAAGGTAATCAGCGTGCCGGAGCCCACCAGCGAGTTGATGGCGCCCGCCCCGATCCCGGCAAGGACTATGACGATCATGTGGGCGACGGACACCACGGAACACTAGCCGGGGATCATTCGAAACCTGCCCACTCCGCCGTTGTCAAGCTCCCCAATGCCGTTCTGTGGATGGAGTTTTGGGGCTGTGGATAACTGAACTTTGGTGAATTCCCGTCGGTCCCCCGCGATAATATTCGAACATGCTTTCGAATCCGGTTCAGGAGGTCTTCACAGTGCTCGATGCTGCGGTGGAGGCCGTCGGCGCTCTGGACTGGGACCGCCTGCCTGCGCTGGAACGCCTGGACGCCCTCGACCGACTCGAGACCGCCCGCCGCCGCCAAACCGCCACCTCCCACGACATCGCCGGATCCCTCGACCGCGACGACGGCGGCCAGATCGGCACGATCCTGCATAAGGTCATCGCCGACGTACTGCGCATCAGCCCCGCGGAATCGCGGCGTCGTCTCCGTGACGCGGCACAACTGCATCCACGTACCACACTCACCGGACAGCCGATGCCGCCGGAATTGCCGGGCGCCGCCAAAGTCTGGGGCGCGGGCCAGTTAGATATCGACCACCTGCGCGTCATCCAGAAGTTCATCCGCGATCTCCCCGGTCACATCGCACCCGCCGAGGTGCAGAAGGCCGAGGCTTTCCTAGCCGAGAAGTCCACAGTGTTGCGCCCCGACCAATTGGAGAAGGCTGCCGACCGGCTTGCCCTGACGATCAATCCCGATGGCAAGTTCAGCGACGAAGATCGCGCTCTGCAGCGCGGCTTCACCTGGTGCGGACGCCAACGCCCCGACGGCATGAGCATCGCAAAACTGGTCGCCACACCCGAAATGCGGGCCATGCTCGATGCCTGGGGCGCCAAATTCGCCGCGCCCGGCATGTGCAACCCCGAAGATCAAAGCCCCACCGTCACAGGCGAACCCACCAACGACATGATCAACCGCGACACCCGCAGCCACGCCCAACGGCAACACGATGCCCTCGGCGCACTGCTACGCGGACAACTCGGAGATCCGAAACTCGGCCAACACAACGGTCTACCCGTGACCGTGATCGTGACGGCTACCCTCGAGCAGCTACAGACCGGCGCCGGCGTCGCCGTCACCGGCGGCGGCACCGTGGTACCCATCCGCGACCTGATCCGCCTCGGATGCCACGCCTACCACTACCTCTGCGTCTACGAAACCCACACCCAACGACCGCTCTACCTCGGCCGTACCAAACGCATCGCCACCGGCGACCAACGGCTCGTCCTGCACGCCCTCGAACGCGGCTGCACCGCACCCGGCTGCGACGTCCCCGGCTACTTCACCGAGGTCCACCACATCGACGAATGGGCCGACGGCGGCAACACCGACATCGACAAGCTCACCCTTGCCTGTAAAACAGACCACGGCACCATCAAGCCAGGCGGCTGGCGAACCCGGAAACGCAATGACGGTCGAACCGAGTGGATACCCCCGCCGCATCTCCCCCTTCGCGGCGGCACGAATGACTTCCACCACCCCGAGCGGCTCCTGCCGGACACCGACGATCAGGAATCGACGGGCTGACCGGATTCAGTCAGCGCTTACGCGGCGGTCGCTTCTCCCGCACTCGAACGTTGATCCGGATCGGCGTGCCCTCGAAGCCGAAGGTCTCCCGCAGCCGGCGTTCGAGGAAGCGCCGGTAACCCGCCTCCAGGAAGCCGGAGGTGAACAACACGAAGGTCGGCGGCCGGTTAGTCGCCTGGGTGGCGAAGAGAATTCGCGGCTGCTTGCCGCCGCGGACCGGCGGCGGCGTCGCCGCGACGATCTCCTTGAGCCAGTTGTTGAGCTGACCGGTCGAGATGCGGGCATCCCAGGAACCCAACGCGGTCTCCATGGCGGGCACCAACTTCTGCACCGCTCGGCCGCTCTTGGCAGAGATGTTGACTCGCGGCGCCCACTGCAACTGCGCCAGTTGCAGATCGATCTCGCGGTCAAGCAGATATCGGCGATCCTCGTCGACCAGATCCCACTTGTTGAACGCCAGCACCAAGGCGCGGCCGGCCTCGATCACCATCGTCAGCACCCGCTGATCCTGTTCGGTCAGCGGCTGGGAGGCGTCGACGAGAACGACCACCACCTCCGCGGCGTCGATGGCACTGTGCGTACGCACCGAGGCATAGAACTCGTGCCCGCTGGCCTGCCCGACTTTGCGGCGCAGCCCCGCGGTATCGACGAAACGCCATACCCTGCCGCCGAGTTCGATCAGCGAGTCGACCGGGTCGACGGTCGTCCCGGCCACATCGTGCACCACCGAGCGTTCCGAGCCGGCCAGCCGGTTCAGCAGCGAGCTCTTGCCCACGTTGGGCTTGCCGACCAGCGCCACCCGGCGCGGACCACCCGTAGTCGGACCCGCCTCCGACACCTCGGGAAGCGCGTCGATCACGTCGTCGAGCAGATCGGCCACCCCGCGGCCATGGATCGCGCTGATCGCGTGCGGCTTGCCCATTCCCAACGACCACAGCGCCGCGGCGTCGGACTCGCCCTTCTCGTTATCGACCTTGTTGGCCGCCAGGAACACCGGCTTGCCCGAACGACGCAGAATGCGTGCGGCCGCCTCGTCGCTGGCGGTGGCGCCCACGACGGCGTCGACCACCAGGATCACCGCGTCGGCGGTCTGCATCGCCACCGACGCCTGCTCGGCGACCAACTGCTGCAGGCCTTTTGCGTCCGGCTCCCACCCACCGGTGTCCTGCACGAAGAAACGCCGCCCACTCCACGACGCGTCGTAGGACACCCGATCGCGGGTCACGCCGGGCAGATCCTGCACGACGGCCTCGCGCCGACCCAGGATCCGGTTGACCAGAGTCGATTTGCCGACGTTGGGCCGCCCGACGATCGCCACCACGGGTGGCGCAACACTCGCCTCATCGGACTCTGCGGCCAAAGGGTCGCCGGATAGTTCCCAGTCAGTCTCGTCTGACCACGTGCCGTCTTCGGTCATCGCATTGCTCCCGTTCGCTGTTCGACGAGATCCCGCAAATGCGTAATCACCTCGGCCTGATTCATGTCGCTGGTATCGACGATCAGCGCGTCAACGGCTGGCCGCAAGGGCGAAACCGCCCGGGTGGAGTCCAGGTGATCACGACGGATGACGTCGGCCAGCACCGTCTCGTACCCATCCGGCAGGCCCGACGCCATGTTCTGCGCATTGCGCCGCCTGGCCCGCGTCTCCGCCGAGGCGGTCAGGAAGATCTTCACGTCCGCATCCGGCAGCACCACGGTGCCGATATCGCGGCCCTCGACCACCACACTGTCTGAGCCCTCGGCCAACTCGCGCTGCAGACGGACCAGACGGGCACGCACCTCCGGGACTGCGGCCACCGCGGAGACGGCCCGAGTCACGTCGTCGCCGCGGATCAGTGCCGAGACATCCTCTCCACCAAGGTAAGTCTGCTCGACGTCGGGATCGAAACCCACCGACATCGGCACGTCAGAGACGGCTGCGATGGCACCCGGATCGTCGAGGTTCACTCCCGCGCGCAGCATCGCCAGCGTCGCAATCCGGTACATCGCGCCGGTATCCACGTAGCGGGCTCCCAGCTCCTTCGCCAAACCCCTTGACACACTGGACTTCCCCGTGCCGGCGGGCCCATCGATGGCGATCACCATGGTGCTCACATGCCTACCGCCTTGTACAGTTCGCCAACCTCTTTGCGGGTCAGCCCCCGGATGCTGCCCGGCCGCTGATCCCCCAGGACCACCGTCCCGATGTTGGTGCGCACCAGGGTATGCACCGGAAATCCGACCTGGGCAAGAAGCCTGCGGACAATGTGCTTGCGGCCCTCGTGCAGAGTCAGCCGAACCAGCGTCTTGCCGGGAACAGCATCCACGACGGCGAAGTCGTCCACCGCAACCGGTCCGTCCTCCAACTCCACACCTTCGCGCAGCGTCTTGCCCAGACCCCGGGGAACCGACCCGCTGACCGTCGCCAGGTAGGTCTTGGGCACCTCGTAGGAGGGGTGCATCAAGCGGTGGGCCAATTCGCCGTCGTTGGTGAGCAGCAACAGACCCTCGGTATCGGCGTCCAGACGGCCCACGTGAAACAGTTTCTTGTTGCCGCGCACCCGATGCTCCACCAGGTCGCCGATGCACGGCCGCCCCAGATCATCCGACATCGTCGAATGCATGCCCCTGGGCTTGTTGACCGCCAGATAGACCATGGTGTCATCCAGCACGATCTTGGCGCCATCGACGCGGATGTCGGCGGTGTCGGGGTTCACCCGGGTGCCCAACTCGGTGACCAGCCGGCCGTCGACCTCGACGCGGCCATCGGTGATCATCCGCTCAGCGACCCGCCGTGAGGCAATTCCGGCCTGCGACAACACTTTCTGCAGCCGGACGCCTTCCTGATCAGACACGTCAGCCATCACCTTCGGTATCGACGTCAAAGGCGACCAGCTTGTCCGGCCGCGCACCCCCGGCCAGCTTCGCGAACCGCGGCTCACTGTCGAGGCTTTCACTGAGGTCGTCGATCACGTCGACATCGGGCAGCAACGGAGCGATATCCGGCAGCTCGGCCAACGACGACAAACCCAGGCGCTCCAGAAACAACTCGGTGGTGGAGAACGCCGTGGCGCCGGTGTCCGGATCGGTGCCGGCCTCGGTGATCAGCCCCCGCGCCACCAGGCTGCGGATCACCGCGTCGACGTTCACCCCGCGCACCGCACTCACCCGAGCCCTGGTCACGGGCTGGCGGTAGGCCACCACCGCCAGCGTCTCCAGTGCGGCGCGGGTCAGCTTGGAGCGCGCGCCGTCGAGCAGCAGTCGTTCGACATATGGCGCGAAGCGGGAGCGGGTGTACATCCGCCACCCTCCCCCGGCCTCCCGCAGGTCGATGCCGCTGGCGCGCGCGGTGTACCCGTCGGCCATCCGGCGCAGCGTCGCTGTCACGTTATGCACGGGTTGCTCGCTCGCCGAACCCAGCGCCTCGGCACTCACCGGCGTGTCGACAACCAGCAACAGCGCCTCGAGGATGCGGGCCAGTTCGTCCTCGTCGAGGATGTCAGCGAGGACGTACGCGGATTCCTCGGCGCTTTGTTCCTGGGTCATCGCTCTTCCCACTCGGCTCTCACCAACTCTTCGTTTGCCAACCGGTTGCCGGTCCACGAAACCTGCAGCGTTCCAAGCGGTTCCGACTGTTCGAATGCCACCGCGCGGGAGCGGTACAGCTCGAGCAGCGCGAGGAACCGGCCGACGATCTGGATCGGCTCATCGCAGTCGGCCACCAGGTCGGAGAACGACGCCCAGTGCCCCACGCCGCACCGCTCCAGAAACTCCAACAGCCGCTCGGCCTGTTCGGGTACCGAGACCCGTGCCACGTGCAGGTGGTCGGTGCCCACCGTCGGAACCGGCCGCGGCGTGAAGGCCGCCGCGGCGATCTCGGCGAAGCTCTGGGCATCGACACCGATCATCACCTCGGGCAGCAGTTCGGAGAACCGGTCCTCCAAGGCCACCGAACGCGGGTAGCTGCGCAGCGCCGCGGCTTCGAGTTCGGCGAACATCTCCGCGACATGCTTGTAGGCCCGGTACTGCAGCAGTCGGGCGAACAGCAGGTCGCGGACCTCGAGAAGGGCGAGGTCTTCGGCGTCGTCGACCTCGCCGGCCGGCAGCAGCCGCGCCGCCTTGAGGTCGAGCAGCGTCGCCGCGATCACCAGGAAGGCGGTCGTCTCGTCGAGCTCCATGGCCGGCCCGATCTCGCGGGTGTGGGCGATGAACTCATCGGTCACCTCGTGCAGCGCGACCTCGGTCACGTCCAGGCGCCGGCCGAAGATCAGCTGCAACAGCAGATCGAAAGGTCCCTCGAAGTTGGCCAGCTTGACCCGGAAGCCCTTTTCGCGGCCCGCCTCTAAGCCCGATTCGGGCTTTGCGTGTGTGATCACTTGCCGAAGCGGTCGATGACCTCGCGGGCCAACGCCCGATAAGCCTGTGCGCCAGTTGATTTCGGCGCCCACGAGGTGATGGGTTCACCGGCGACGCTGGTCTCGGGGAATCGCACGGTACGGGCGATGACGGTATCGAACACAAGGTCGCCGAAGCGTTCCACCACCCGGGCCATCACCTCGCGCGCATTTACGGTGCGGGTGTCGAAACGGGTGACGACGATGCCGCTGATCGACAGCCTCGGGTTCAGCCGGTCGCGCACCTTGTCCACGGTGTCGGTGAGTAACGCCAGGCCGCGTAGCGAGAAGTACTCGCACTCGGTGGGAATGACCACCCCGTCAGAACACGCCAGCGCGTTGACGGTGAGCAGACCCAGCGACGGCTGGCAGTCGATGAGCACGTAGTCATAGCGGTCGAGCACCGGCCGCAGCGCCCGCGCGAGGGTCTGCTCCCGGCCCACTTCGTTGACCAATTGGATTTCAGCCGCCGACAGGTCGATGTTGCTGGGGACCAGATCCAGTCCCTCGACGCGGGTGGGGATCAATACGTCCTCGATCGGCACCCGCGGTTCCACCAGCAGGTTGTGCACGGTGTGCGCCAGTTCGTAGTGCGGAACGCCCAGACCGGCCGACAGCGCGCCCTGCGGGTCGAGATCCACCAGCAGCACCTTGCGGCCGTACTCGGCCAGCGACGCGCCAAGGTTGATGGTCGACGTGGTCTTGCCCACCCCGCCCTTCTGATTGCACATCGCGATCACCACAGCCGGCCCATGGGTGGTCAAGGGCTGTGGTTCGGGGATCATCCGGGGCGGTCGTCCGGTGAGACCGGGCGCAGTGTTCTCAGGCTCGTCGGTCACGCCGCAACTCCCACACGGATCCCCTGGAGCAGGCGAAACAGCGGCGTGGCGAACATCGGCGCAAAGTCTATCGGTGGGCGATCGCCTAACGTGGTCGCATGCCCATTAAGGACCGCATCCCCTTCCTGCGCTGGTCGTTCTGGCGCCTGGCCGTCGGGTTGCCCAGTGTCATCCGGACCGGCCAGGTCGGCGACGGCCGAGAGGCGGCGGCGGTGCGCTACGTCCTCGCCCGTGCCCGCGCCGGCGACATCGACGACGTGATCGACACCATCGACCGGTTCGCCTACCAGGAGTCGATCCTGATCAACGTCGGTGACGAGAAAGGCCTGCTGCTCGACGCCGCGGTGCGCCGGTCCGATGCCCGCCTGGCGCTGGAGTTGGGCACCTACTGCGGGTACAGCGCGCTGCGGATCGCCCGGGCGGCGCCGAACGCCCGGGTGTTCTCGGTCGAGATGACGCCAGCCAACGCCGACAACGCCCGCCGGATCTGGGCGCATGCCGGGGTCGCCGACCGGGTGACCTGCGTGGTCGGCACTATCGGCGACGGCGGGCACACCCTGGATATCCTGGCCGGACGCGGGTTAGCGGCCGGCAACCTGGACTTCCTGTTCATCGACCACAACAAGGACGTCTACCTTCCCGATCTGCTCAGCATCACCGAGCGGGGCTGGCTGCATCCGGGCAGCATCGTGGTGGCCGACAACGTGCTGGTCCCGGGGGCGCCGAAGTACCGGGCCCACATGCGCCGGCATCAGGGCGGCGCGTGGGACACCGTCGAGCACAAGACCCACGCCGAATACACCAAGATGCCGGATCTGGTGCTGGAGTCGACCTACCGGGGGTGATACGCGGGCTACGCCCGCGCCGGCTGAGCCAGGGCTCGATCAGGCCCTCGGGTGAGCCCCGGCCCACACCTCGCGCAACGCGTTCACGGTCACCAGCGTGTAGATCTGGGTGGTCGTCACCGAGGCGTGGCCGAGCAGCTCCTGCACCACCCGCACGTCGGCGCCGCCGTCGAGCAGGTGGGTGGCGAACGAGT
>JBAXUD010000080.1:0-10286 GCA_037129875.1 Mycobacteriaceae bacterium | reverse complement strand
GCCGCCAGTACCAGGTGATGACCAACAGCCCCACCTACGACCAGCAACTGCAACTGAATGCGAAGTGGGACGACGTCGACAAGAACAAGGACCTGCCCGGCTCCATCCAGTCCCAGGACCGGTTCGTGCGGGCCTCGTACTACCTGAGCAAGCTGCCGCAGACCACCGACGAGCGACAGGCAGTCGCCAGGGTGTTCTCGGTGATGCGCAACGTCTCGGTGCCGTGGGGGGTGGGCGATCCGGAGCATCCGAACCTCTCCCCCACCTACTGGCGTTCGGTGGCCGACTCGACCAACAAGATCTACTACTTCGAGTCGGCGCTGAGCCCGAACATCGTCTGGGTGAACCTCAACAACGTCAACCTGGGTCCCGGTTCGGGAACCCGGGCGGTGGCCGTCGAGGAGAACTACTCGATCATCGGCAATATCGACAACGCGCTGGCTCCGGCTGCCCCGATCGCCTTCCTCGCGCCGCCCGCGTAACTGAGTGTGAGCCCTGTGCAGGGAAATCCGCGGTGGGACGTGCGCAGGGCCCACACTCGATCGGCCGGCTCCTACTTGAACCGGCCGGCGAATCCCCGCAGCGGCAGATCGGCACTGGTGAGCAGCCCCGCCGGGGCAGCCACCACACTCCTGATCGCGTTGAGTGCGGGCATGCCGGTGACAGTCATCCCGATCGAGGCGAACGACGACGGGTCGGACAGGTCGATGCCGGGCCTGGGCAGGATCATGTGTTTGTTGTAGACCTGCGGGTCGCCGGTGATCTGGGTGATGTAGCAGCCCTTGATATTCCAGTGCGGATGGGTGTGCGGGGTCATCTGCCATTCCAGGTGGGTCTCGATCTTCGGCACACCGGAGACCATGCCCTGGTAGGAGATGTAGCTGGCGCCCAGTGAGCCTTTGGGCAGCTGGTACCAGCCCAGGTCGACGTCGGTGGTGCAGGCGCCGGCCTGGTAGCTGAACTTCACCTCATCGAGGGACAGGTCAAAGCAGTCGGCCATCATCAGCACGCTGTCGGCGAAGACCCGGGTGTACTTCTCGAGCATGCCCGGAAGGTCGGGGTGCTCGACGGCCAGGCCGTAGCCCACCTCTTTCCAGGTGTCGGCGGAGTGGTGGCAGGAGACGTCGACGGACTCGATGGTGGTGATGTTCTCGATCTCGGCGACGTCGGCGGAACACACCACGCCGAGGATTTGATTGACGCCCGGGTTCATCCCGGTGCCGTAGAACGTGGAATCGCCCTTTTCACATGCTTCTTGGAGCAGTCGGGTCACCGGCTTGCCGGACCGGTGAGGGTGGTTGGCGTCGCGATGCCAGCCGGTGATCCAGTCGGCGGTGGTGACGATGTTGATGCCGGCCTGCAGAACCGTGACGTAGAGGTCCTCGTCGGGGAACACCCCGTGGAAGGTCAGCACGTCGGGTCTGGCGGCGATGATCTCCTCGAACGTGCCGGTGGCGATGACCCCGATGGGTCCGATCCCGGCGATCTCCCCGGCGTCGCGGCCGATCTTCTCGGGGGTGTAGCAGTGCAGTCCGACCAACTCCAGGTCCGGGTGGCGGCCGATGCGTTTGATCATCTCGGTGCCGACGTTGCCGGTGGCGACCTGGAACACGCGAATCTTGGTCATACGGTCCGGCTTTCGGGATAGGCCCCGATACCGGGATAGAACTGGCGCGCCCAGTTACGGAACTCCATGAAGCTCTTGTGCTCCGAGGGAGCCAGGGCGGGGGTGGCGCGGTAGCGCTGATGCGACCAGATGTCGATGTCGGCCTGGAACTGGTCGATGACCATCTGCCCGAATGAGGCCGCCCGCTCTTGGGTTTTCGCCGAGTCGTCGCCGGGCACCCGGCCGATGTGGACCATGAAGCGCACGTCGCAGGTGGTCTCGTCGACGGGGGTGACCGCCGAGACGGTGCGGTTGTCCACCATGCCCCAACTTTTGGTGACCGCCACCCCGAGGCCGCCGTTGATGGCCTCCACCCCGCTCTTGACGTCGTCGATGATCTGGCCGTCATCGCCTTCGAAGGTGATCGTGAAGTCGACGTAGGACACGGGTCCGGAGAAGTCGTGGCGGGTGAACAACGGAACGATCGGCGTCTTGTGCACGAACCTGAAATGGGCGAAGTCCACACCGTTTTCGAGCACGTACTGCGGGTGCAGCCTCAGCCCCGGGCGGTACAGCCGTTGCTGGGGGTAATAGTCCGCCGCGGTGCGGCCGTCATCGAAGTCGGCGAAGATGTCCGGAGCCTCGAAGTACGGATCGCGGCGGTGCACGTCATGCCAGATGTACACCGACTCGTTGCGTTCGGTCACCGGGTAGATGCGCATCCGCCGTCCCGGGTTGGGGCGGGGTTCGTAAGGGATACAGACATTGCGGCCCTCGGCGTCCCACTGCCATCCGTGGAACGGGCACGCGATCGCGTCACCCTCGACGTGGCCGCCGTGGCCCAGGTGCGCGCCGAGGTGCTCGCAGTAGGCGTCCATCACCGTCAGCCGCCCGGACTGCGCCCGCCAGGCCACCATCTCCTGACCGAAGTAGTGCATCCGGTGCACCCCGGCGACGCCGATCTCGTTGGACCAGGCCACCTGGAACCAGCCGGTCGGCGTCATCGACAACACGCTGGACACCTGTCCAGGATTGCATCGGCGGATGCTGATGTCCAGTGCCCGGGGGCCGGGCAACAGCGATAATCGCGGGATGCGCTCCGCCCTGGCCTGGTGGCTGGTTCCTACCCTTATCGCCGGCGCCGTCTGCGCGCACACCGCCGGTCGGCCCGCGACCGCGAACTTCGCAACGGCACGCGACGCCATCACCGGGCCGTACGCGTCGCTGCTGGCGGCCTCAGAAGACCTCGGTCCGGCCCGGGACGCCCGCGTGGAACTGACTGCGGCTTTGCGCGACGGGTCGGCGCCGCAGGCACTGGCCCGCTTCGCCGGGGACCACGGCCTGTCTGTGACATGGCACCCCGGCCAGAACTGGGCGACGTTGGCCGGTACGCCCGCCGCGGCCGCCCAAGCTCTCGGCGTCACGGTGCACGACTACCGCGGGCAGCGGGGCCAGGTCTTCTACGCCTCCCCGCAGCAGCCAGCGGTTCCCGCCGCGGTGCGCGGCGAGGTCAGCGAACTCGGCCGGGTCCTGGGCTACACCCCACACCACGAATCGGCGCCGGTCATCCTGCCGTTGGACGTCCCGACCAGCGCCGTGAGCGCGGAGGAGTTGGTGCGCAGCTACAACGTCGGGCCGCTGCGCAGCCGCGGATACACCGGCAAGGGCGTCACGGTGCTGGTGTTCGCGTTCGACGGGTTCGACCAGAGCGACCTCGACACGTTCGCCGCCTCCTCCGGATTGCCGCCCCTGGTGCCGGAACTGTTGGGGCCCAAGCCAACCCAGCGCAACGGCGAAGCGACGATGGATCTGCAAGCCGTGCACGCCCTCGCGCCCGACGCCCGGACTGTTCTGGTCAACGCCCGGCCCACCGTGGAAGGCGACGCGTCCTACCGCAAGATCGCCGACATGATGGCCGAGGCCGACCGGCGCTATCCCGGTGCGGTGTGGAGCTTTTCGATCGGATGGGGTTGCGACAAGCTGATCACGGCCGCGGACCTGGCTCCGGCGCGCGCCGCCCTGGCGCAGGCCCAGCAACACGGCACCACGGCGTTCAACGCCAGCGGCGACCTGGCCGGCCTGGAATGCAAAGGCGGCCATGACTGGTCCGCCCCGCCCGGCCCCGACGACATCGGCCTGGACTCGGTGGCCTCGCTGCCGGAGATGACCGATGTGGGCGGCACCAGGTTGTCCACCGCCGCCGACGGCAGCTGGCTGGGCGAGCAGTCCTGGTTCGACCCCCCGATCACCCAGGGCACCGGCGGTGGAACCTCGGCGCTGTTTCGCCGGCCGCGCTGGCAGTCCGCACTCGCGCCGGCCGCTCCGGACCGTCGGCTCACCCCCGACATCGCCGCGCTGGCCGACCCGTTCACCGGAATGCGCATCGTTTTCAACGGCCGGCAGGTGGTCGGCGGCGGCACCTCGCTGTCGGCGCCGTTGTGGGCGGGCATGGCAGCGGTCATGAACCAGTACCTGGTGGACAACGGCGGGCAGCCGATCGGTGACCTGAACCCGTTGTTGTACGAGATCGCCGAAGGCGCGCGGCTTCCGGCCTTCCGGGATGTGACGTTGGGGGGCAACGCCGTTGACCTGGCCGGCCCCGGCTACGACCTGGTGACGGGGCTGGGCACCCCCAACGTCGACAATCTCGCCAGGAACCTGCTGGCGGTGCAGCGGCGGATCGGAATCCGATGACTCCGATCATGACGACACCATGTCCGGCGTGTGCGGCGCAGACACCGGTCGGCGTGTTCTGCGGCCGGTGCGGGGCGCATCTGAACCCTGAGCCCGGCGACGGGCCGCGTTGGCTGCGGCCACGTGCCTTCGCTGCCGCCCCCGAGCAGCATGTGCTGCGCCCGGCGATCAGCAGCACGCTGTTCCCGCACACCTCACAGCTGTCCCGGGGGCCGTTCACCGTCACGCTTCTGCTGATCGTGGCGACCATGGCGGTGGCCGTGGAACTGCGACTGCCCGGGGCGTTGATCGCCGTCGCGACGCTGGGCCTGCCGCTGCTGTTCGCCATCTACAGCCACGCCTGCGGCGTTGACCGTGACATTCCGCGGGCGACACTGCTGCTCACCGCCGCCCTGGGCATCGCGATCGGAGTGGGGTGGGTGCTGCTCACCGGCGATCTGGTGATCCGGGAGACCGGCGCTGCCTTCGATGCCGGAATGGCCGGCGACCGGGTGCTCCGCAACGGCCTGGGGGTCGCCGAGGGCGGCGCGCTGTTGATGCTGCTGCCCGCACTCGTCGTCCGACTGGTGCGACCCGGGCGACGGGAATCGTTGGAGGGCTTCGTGATCGGCGTCGTGGGGGCGCTGAGCTTCACCGCAGCGGCCACCTTCACCCGGCTTGCGCCGCAGTTCGCCGCCGGCCCGGTCGCCGCCGACCAGACGGTGCAGGGGCTGCTCGTCGAGGCCGGTACTCGCGGGTTGGCCATCCCGCTCACCGCGGCGTGCGCAGGCGGACTGGGGGGCGCCGCGCTGTGGTTCACCAGACCCCGCGAGGGACCACGGCTGTCCCGTGCGGCGGTGGTCGCCGCGCTGTGCGCCGTCGGTGCGGTGGTTCTGACGATCTACGCCATCGTCGGGGTGGTCGACGTCGTCGGTGTCCCGCAACTGCAGATGCTGGGTTGGTATGTGGCGATGGCGGTGGTCGCGGTGATCGCGCTCCGGATCGGTCTGCAGCTGGCGCTGCTTCACGAGGCTCCCGAGCCGTGCACCGGCGAGCCCGAGATGTGTTCGTATTGCCGGAATGTGGTTCCGCACATGGCATTCTGCCCGCTGTGCGGGGCCGCCGCGCATGCGTCCTCGCATGCCCTTGCGGCCGAGCGCCGACGGGTGACCCCGCTGCCGGAAGACCAACCGGTACCGCCGGGGACGACCGTGTGGCCGGGTTATGGCCTGCCCGCGCGGGCGTATTCCTGCGCCCCCCTGCCGGGCACACCGGTTCTGCGGGTGTTGGGCATGTGGACGGTCACGGTCGTCGCGGTCTCGGCCGCGCTCGTCGGCTTGTCGGCTGCGATCGCGACGCCGGCCGTGCAGTACAACTGCCCGCCGGACTGCGGGCATCCACCGATCGGCACGCCGGTCGCCAGCAATCCCCGCTTCACCGCAGCCGACCAGAGTTATTCGGTGGCCTACCCGGCGCCGGGGTCCGCCTACGAGGTCACCACGGCCGATGACGGCGTGACGGCGCGCTACATCGGCGGTGACGGGGGCGTCCTGCGGCTGTGGAGCCAACCGGCGCAGGGCCGTTCGGCCAAGGAGGTCACCGAAGCGATCCTGACCAAGAGTTACCCGAACGCGCGCCGTTCCTACAAGATTCCGAATGCGATGGTCGGCTTCCGGCCCGGCTATGGCGAGGTGGCCGACATCTGGCCGCAGGACGGCGATGCGAGCTTCCGGCACCTGCGGGTGGTCGTTCTGGTCGCGGTGAAGGACGACCTGGCCTTGATCGCCGGCGCGATCGGTCCCTACCGGCAGTTCGGGCCGGACTTCGGTCCCGGCCGTCCATCGGCGACCGATCTCGAGCTGGCCCTGGATATGGGCCAGTACGTCAACAGCTTCTCCTGGCGGGGCGATCCGCCGCGCTGAATGTCATTGGGCCCCAGCATCGTCGCTGCTGCGCGCCAACGCTTCCAGCGTCTGCGAGGTCGTGAACGCCGGTGTCCAGCCGAGCAGCGTCCTGGCTTTGGCGGTGTCCATGACGGCAGGTGCCCGCATGGTGTGCAGCCACTCCGCCAACGCCGGCACGAACGGGAGGTGGCCCAGCAGTGCCGAGGCGGCGGTCGCAGCCACGTGCGGCACCCGGACCGCATGGCCGCCAAAGGCAGTCACGACGTCGGAGACCGTGACCACGCCATCGGCCGCGATGTTGTACGCACCGGGCGGGGCCGACGTGGTCACCGCCAGTGCGATCGCCGCAGCGACGTCGTCGTGGTGCACCAACTGAAGCGGAACCCCGGGATCGGGAACGACCATGACCGCGCGAACGGCGGTCCGCAGCAGTCCGGGACCGTGGCTCCACGGCAGCGCGTCGGCCAGTGCCCGCGCCTTCGGCCCGGCGACGATGCACGGCCGCAGCACGTAGACCTCCAGGTCTGATCCCGCGGTGATCTCCGCCAGGGCTTTTTCCAGGGCAGCCTTCTGTTCGGAGTAGTAATGCTCGGGGGTGCCACGGGTGGGCACGTCCTCGGTGATCGGGGACGGATTGTCGGGGTGGTAGCCGTAGGCGGCGACCGATGAGGTGTAGACCAGTCTGCGCGGTCGCGCGGCTTGCACCGTGGCCTCGAAGACGTTGCGGGCACCCTCGAGATTGACGTGAGAGCTCTCATCGCGCGAACCAAAGATGATGAACGCCAGATGCACGACCACGTCGGCGTCGGCGACCAATGCGTCGACGGCGTCCCGGTCCAGGATGTCGCCCTGCCGGTAGACCGTCTTGGTCCATCCGTGCGCGGTCGGATCGAACGGGCGCCGGGCCATTCCGATGATGCGTTCCACGCCCGCGTCGCTCTCCAGCGCACTCACGGCTGAAATCCCGATCTGGCCGGTCGGTCCGGTCACCGCGACTGTCAGTCCCATGGGCCCAGCATGCCCGTCAGCCGATCTCGAAATGTTGGTAATCAACGGGATTGCGCCACCCGCCGCCCCACCGCCAGCCGCGGTCGGTGAACGCGGCTACCGCCGGATCACCGGGGCGCAGCAGTCCCGGCGCCTGCTGGTCGCGGTCGAGGTACCGCGTCGCGTTCTTGGGCTGCAGGTCCCCGCTGCTGTCCCGGTAGGGATTGATCAGCGGGTTGACGTCGACGGCGCGGCCATAGGCGTGAAACGACCAGCCGGTGTTGCCCGGAAGGGGCCGGCAGTTGAACGCCGAAGTGTTGTTGTCCTCCATCGACAACTCGTCCTCGGCGCCGCGGTAACGGTCGACGGTCTGCATCCGCTCGATGGGATACCGCAGCCGCTGCAGGTCGGCGAAGATGGCGACGACGTCGTCGACGACGTCGCGGTGCACCACCAGCGCGCCGCGGTGGACGGCACCGTCGAATCCGAGGTAGTCCAGCTCGACTCGCCGCAACGTGTCGGGCCCGACCGGGCAGCCGGGCCGCCAGGTCTCACCGAGTTCGGCCGCTGTGACGGGGTGAACGACTGGCCCGGGCGGTGGAGTCGGCACCGCAGCGCTCGGGTGCACGATCGTGACCGTCTCCGGAGCCAATGGTCCCGACGGCGCGGGTGACGCCGGCGCCCGGCATCCGGCGCTGCAGGCGGCAACCACGGCAATGGCTGCATATGCCCGGATCCCGCGGGTCAGCCAGTAAAAATGGTGTGGTTGTCGCACGAACCGATCCCACCACACGCCACCAGCGCGGCCACTGTGGAGAAACATCGGGCAGGCTGACCCATATGGATCGGCTGGTGAGGATCATGACGTGGAACGTGCAGGGCCGGGTGGGCAACTGGGCCGGCCGGCACGCCGCGCTGCGGTCATGGATCGAGCGGACCGCCCCGGACGTGCTCACCCTTCAGGAATCGTGGGTCGAGCCGGACGGAACAACCCAGGCCGCCCGGCTCGGCGAGGAACTCGGCCTGCATTCGGTCACCGCCGCGGAACTGGCCGGGTTCGATCGCTACCCCGAGGCCCCGTACTGGGTCGTCAACGCGGTGCTGTCCCGATGGCCGCTCACCATCGAACGGCTGTGTCCGCTGCCCGACGAGCACGGCGAGCCGACGTGGCGCCACGCGGTGGTGACCCGGGTGCACCGGCCAGACGACGAGGGCGGCCCGTTCATCGCGGCCGGCACCCACCTCGAGCACGGACTCGAACAGTCGCAGCGCAGAAGCGCCCAATTGGCGGCGCTGGTCAACCACCTCGCCGAAACACTCGGGCATGAGACCCAGCGGCGCGATTCACTGCCCGCCATCCTCGCCGGTGACCTCAACTGCACCCCGGAATCCGACGAGTATCGACGCGCCACCGGCCTTGCCGCCGGAGCGATACCCGGCTTCACCCTCGTCGACGCCTGGACTGCGGCAGGCAACACCGATCCAGGACACAGCTGGTCCGCCCGCAACCCGCTGGTTCCCCGCCTCGCCATCCATCCCCACCGCCGACTCGACTACGTGATGGTGTCCACACCGCGCCGACCCGGTGCCGGCCACGTCCACCGATGCTCGCTGACCGGTACAGCCGCGGCCGATGGCGTGTGGGCCAGCGATCACTTCGCGGTGGTCGCCGAGGTGGAGATGTGACCCCCCGGACGGCCGCACACCGCCTGCGCATCTCGTGGGTGGTCGGGCCGCTGATGGCCGTCGAGGGGATTTGCGTCCTCGCCTTCCTCTTCGCCCCGCCCGCCGGCCCGCCCTGGTGACGCGCGCCGGCCCGGACCGAAATTCCCCTTCGCACCCGGGCATGGGCGGGGTTGGTCAGACTAGAGCCATGGTGGAGCAGTTCGATGACGTCATTCTCGGCGGCGGTAAGGGCGGCAAGTCCTTGGCGATGGCGCTGGCGAATGCCGGCCACAGCGTCGCGTTGATCGAGAGGGGACAGATCGGCGGCACCTGCATCAACGTCGCCTGCATCCCGACCAAGACCATGGTGGCCAGCGCCAAGCTGGTCGAACTAGCAAGCCGTGCAAGCGATTACGGGGTCACACTTACTCCCCCGCCGGCTGAGTTGGCCGGCGTGATCGCGCGCAAACGCCGGGTGGTCGCCGCAATGGTGGACACTCACCGGACGCTGTTCAGCACCACCCCGAACCTGTCCTTCCTATTGGGCGAAGGCGTTTTCGTCGGCGAGCGGACGATTGAGGTCACCGCGGCCGACGGTTCGGCGCGGGTGGTGCGCGGCGAGCGTGTCTACATCAACACCGGCAGCCACACCACCGTGCCGCCGATTCCCGGCCTGGACACCGTCGACTATCTGACGAGCACCTCGGTCATGGAACTCGACGAGTTGCCGGCCCGGCTGGCGATCATCGGTGGCGGCTACATCTCGCTTGAGTTCGCCCAGATCTTCCGTCGGCTGGGCAGCGAGGTCGTCGTGGTCGGGCGCGGCGACCGATTCCTGCCCAACGAGGATCCCGATATCGCCGCGGAGATCCGGAAGGTGTTGGTGCAGGACGGGATTGAGTTCCTCGACAATGCCGAGACCGACTCGGTTCACGGTGGGCCCGACGGTGTAGAACTGCGCTACTCCCGCAACGGCGGCACGGAGTCGTTGCACTGCAGCCACCTCATGGTGGCCGTCGGCCGCACACCCAGCACCGCCGGACTGGGCCTGGAGGCCGCCGGGGTGCAGCTCGGCGCCAGGGGGGCGATCACGGTCGATGACCGACTGCAGACCACCGCCGCGAACGTCTACGCGATGGGCGACTGCAACGGGGGTCCGCTGTTCACCCACGCTTCCTGGGACGACTACCGCATCTTGCTCGCCAATGTGCTGCACGGCGCCGGGCGCAGCACTGCCGGCCGGCTGATG
Source organism: Mycobacteriaceae bacterium (assembly GCA_037129875.1). GTDB lineage: Bacteria > Actinomycetota > Actinomycetes > Mycobacteriales > Mycobacteriaceae > Mycobacterium. The sequence goes on along the minus strand of JBAXUD010000080.1, from coordinate 202 downwards.
CCCTACACACTGTTCATCGATCCGGAGCTGGGCCGCGTCGGATTGACCGAAGAACAGGCGGTGGCCAAGGGTTACGACATCGCCGTCGCGACATTGCCCGCCAACAAGATTCCGCGGGCCAACACCGCCGGTGAAACCAAAGGTCTCCTCAAGGCCGTCGTCGACCGCAAGACCGATCAGATTCTGGGCTGCTCGCTGTTCT
>JBAXUD010000008.1:0-20392 GCA_037129875.1 Mycobacteriaceae bacterium | reverse complement strand
GGGCATGGCTGGTGTGCACGGCGAGATATCCGGCGTGCGGACCGCCGAACCCCATCGGCACGCCGAAGCGTTGAGCGGTACCGAACGCCACGTCGGCGCCGATCTCACCGGGCGGGGCGATCAGGGTGCAGGCCAGCAGGTCGGCGCCGATGGCGACCAGGGCGCCGCGCTCGTGGGCCTGTTCCACCAGCTTCGACCAGTCGGTGACCCGGCCGCTGGCGCCCGGCAACTGGGCGATCACCCCGAAGAACTCCCCGTCGGGAAGGCCGTGGTGCAGGCCGGCGGTGACGATCTCGATGCCCAGTGGTTCGGCGCGGGTGGCCAGCACCGCGGCGGTCTGGGGGAACAGGTCGGAGTCGACGGCCAGCCGGTTCGACGACCCGCGGCAGGCGCGGTGCATCAGGGTCATCGCCTCGGCGGCAGCGGTGCCCTCGTCGAGCATCGACGCGTTGGCGATGTCCAGTCCGGTCAAATCGGCGATCATGGTCTGGAAGTTCAACAGCGCCTCCAGCCGGCCCTGGCTGATCTCCGGCTGGTAAGGCGTATAGGCGGTGTACCAGGCCGGGTTCTCCAGGATGTTGCGCAGCAGCACCGGTGGAGTCAGCGTGTCGTAATAGCCCTGGCCGATCATCGAGACGGCAATCGTGTTGGCGTCGGCCAACTCTCGCAGTTCGGCCAGCGTCTGGTGCTCGCTGGCCGGTGCGGGCAGCGTCTGCAATCCGGGGGCGACTCCGGAGTCCTCAAGGGCGTCGAGAATGCCGGACGGCAACGCCTTGGCGGCCAGTTCGTCGAGGGAGTCGACGCCGATGACGCCGAGCATGGTGGCCAGCTCGCCGGAATCGGGGCCGATGTGGCGGGCGGCGAAATCGGTGGGATCGATCACTTCAGGCACTCCTAGCGGGCGGACGCAAGCGATGGACGTCCCCTCCCTCTGTCGCGGGTGCCTGAGAGATTCGGCGGCGAGCGCCTTTCCCCATGGGCGGGTGGCCGGGGCCACCGCTTTCCAGAGGCATCGTGGCCGCGCACGGTCCGGGGGCCTGAGAGGTTGACGGAGAGGTGTTGCTCCTTCGGCGTCCGCGGCTGGCTGCCACGAAACTCTCCCGCGCGAGGTCGTTGATGCAATGGAGAGTCTAACCGCCGCCAGACTCGAAACCGAAACCTTCCCCTTGCGCTTTACGATGCGGCGATACCCGCCCGCTAGAAACGCGGTACCGAACCGGCAGGAGAGATTTCGTGAGTACAGACGCTTTCGTCGGCCGCGTTGGCGGTCTTGCGGTAGCCCTCGGCGTCGGTGTGGCCATCGCCCACGGAGCCGCGGTGGCCAGCGCCGATAGGGGCGCGGACTCTAGTTCCGCGTCGGCGACGTCAAGTCACTCCGATTCCGCTGCGGGACCCAAGCGCACCGCGCGCCAGGCCGTCGTTGCCAGGTCGGCGGCCGCGACCCGGCCGGCGCGCGGCGGCAGCGGATCAGCCTCCGCGCAAAGCAACGCCACCCACGCGTCGGCGGCGGCGGCGGTCGCGACCCCGTCTGCGTCGGCGGTCGCCCCGGATCCGAAAGCCACTGTCACAACTCAGTACGGCGAGGTGGGCAAGTGGATGGTCAACAAAGCCGGCAACGTGGCCGACTGGGCGGGCCTCCCGTATTGCACCGGCGACACGTGCAAGACCCTCCAGGAACCCATCAACACGATCATCACCGTCAAGGCGAACAGCAAGTTCATGGCGGAGGCGAAACTCAACTTCACGCTGCGCCGGGCCGGTTTCCCGCCCTCGTGCTGCAGCAGCGTCGGCTTCCAGGGCATCGTCGACCAGCTGAGCCAGCAGATGCCCAGGGGCGGCATCCTCGGGGTCGGCGTCTTGGGTCCCGGCACGATACAGAGCGGACTTCTGGGGCTTCTCGCCGGTATCGGCCCGGCCTACCGGGACGCCTCATTCCTGCTCGTCAACAGCCACCTCCGCACCTTCGGTGGAGTGCCCGACGGCAACGGCGACTACGTCTTCACCGCTTCGGTGAGCAAGGAATATCTCACCAAGGACCCCACGACCGGGAAGACGACCCACGGCTATGAGTCGTTCGACCGAGCGCGGGCAAAGCTCCTCGCCGGCATGGCGAAGGCCGGGGCAACCGACCAGGGAATGGTCGAGCTGTGCAACGAAATCCCCGCCGCAGACCCGAAGTACTCAACCGGCGACCATGACGGGCTCGCTCAAGTGATCGCGATCAGCGGGATGGCGGCCTTGGCCTGGCGCGCACCGAATCCCGGCTGATATCAGCCGATCTTGCGGTCGCGACTCTTGCGCCGGGAGGCCAGTTCGTCCTCGGGGGCGGCGATCGACTCGCCGCCATCGGCACGCTCGCCGGGGAAATCGGCGATCGCACCGGTCAGTTCGCGCATGGCTCCGCTGACCGCCAGGCCGAAAACACCCTGGCCACCCTGCAGCAGGTCCACCACTTCCTCGGCGGAGGTGCACTCGTAGACCGTGGTGCCGTCGGAGAACAGCGTGATATTGGCCAGATCCTGCACACCGCGCTGACGCAGGTGGTCGACGGCCACCCGGATGTTGTGCAGTGAGATGCCGGTGTCGAGCAGGCGCTTGACGATCTTGAGGACGAGGATGTCCTTGAAGGAGTACAGCCGCTGGCTGCCGGAACCGGCCGCGCCGCGGATCGACGGCACGACCAGGGACGTGCGCGCCCAGTAGTCGAGCTGGCGGTAGGTGATGCCGGCGATCTGGCAGGCGCTGGGCCCGCGGTAACCGACCAATTCGTCGGGCACGGAGTCGTCGGGGAAGAGGCCTCCCTGCACGGGCGCACTCACTGCGGAGATGGCCGGAGCGTCATCCTCGTAATGGGCGGTAGGGGCAGCGAAATCCAGCTGCTCCTGACGTGGCTCATCGCCCACGGTGTTTCCTCTCGCCGATCCCTCGCCCGCCGACCGCGTCGTGCTCTCAAGTGGTTCGAGCATACGCCTTGCCGACGTGGGTCAGGGGTCCTGCCGCAACCTTGCGTCGCATCCGAAGTATGGCCGCCACCAACCACGCTCACCGACAACCGATTGGCGTGTCGGGCCGGCGATGACCGAGATGAGACGCATCCGTGATCGTTCAGCCGGCCTTGAAGTCGTCCGGAGACACGCTGTCGAGGAACTCCTTGAACTTCTCGACCTCGTCCTCGCGAACGGCCCCGGCGGATTCCTCGTCGCTCTCGTCGGGAATCAGCAGGCCGGCCGCGTCGAGGACCGCCTCTTCGACGTGGATCGGTACACCCATGCGCAGCGCGATGGCCACCGAATCCGACGGCCGGGCCGACACCCGCACTTCGTGGTCGAAGACCAGGTCGGCGTAGAACGTGCCTTCCTGCAGATCGACGATGCGGACTTCTTTGAGTGAATGCCCAAGAGCGCCAATGACATCCCGCAACAAGTCGTGGGTCAGCGGCCGGGCGGGCTCGACGCCCTGCTGCTCCAGGATGATCGCGTTCGCCTCGGTCTGGCCGATCCAGATCGGCAGGTAGCGATCTCCCGTCGCCTCGCGCAACAGCAGAACAGGCTGATTGGCGGGCTGTTCGACACGAATTCCCACCACGCGAACCTCGGCCATCCGGACCTCCGCCATCTGAGAAGCAGTCAGAGCAAAGTCTAGTCCTCTAGCGATCTAGAACGTCGCGCACCGCAGACTTGATCAGTGACGTATGCAGGGTGATGGCCAGTGCCGCCACCTCGCGGGCCAGCTCGTCGGCCCGATCCCGGGCTCCGGTGCGACCCGCCTTGCCGACCGGCCCCGCGATCTGGGCGATGAGATCGGACTGCCGGTCCGCGGCGGAGCGGAACGCACGCAGGTGGCGCGGCTCCACGCCGTATTCGCCGAGCGCGGATGCGCACTGCGCGATCACCACGGAATGCTCGTCGAAGAACCCGCCCGGCCCGCTGGAAATGATTCCGGCCCGGCACAGCGCGGTGATCAGATCATCGGCGACGCCCGACCGCTCGCGCAGATCCTCCCGGGTGAGCCGCACCTGGGTCGGCGTGCCGACGCCGCCCTCGCGTCCAGCCTCGTGATGGGGGCCGACCGGAACCAGCCGCGGGGCCGGATACGGCGACCCGCCAGCGGGCAATTCACTGTCCGGCTGGGCGTCGAGTTGGGCCTTGATGACTTTCAGCGGCAGGTACTGGTCGCGCTGGGCGGTCAGGATGAACCGCAGACGTGCACAGTCGAAGGCGGTGAACCGTCGATAGCCCGACGGGCTGCGCTCCGGCGTGACGAGACCTTCGGCTTCCAGGAAGCGGATCTTGGAGATCGTCACATCCGGGAATTCCGGCCGCAGCAGCTCGAGTACCGCTCCGATCGACATCCCGGTCGGAGCAGGACTACCCGGGGCGGTCACGGGCTACCCGCACCGCCAAGTCCGTCGGCCGCCTTGGGCCCGGTGAGAAAAACCAGCCGGAACTTCCCGATCTGCACCTCGTCGCCGTTGGCCAGCGTCGCCGAATCGACAGGTTCGCGGTTGACGTAGGTCCCGTTCAGGCTGCCCACGTCGACCACCTGGAACTCGCCGTCGTCCGAGCGGAACTCCGCGTGCCGGCGGCTGACGGTGACGTCATCGAGGAAGATGTCGGAGTCGGGATGCCGGCCCGCCGACGTCGTCGGCTGGTCGAGCAGGAAGCGGGAACCCGCATTGGGCCCGCGTTTGACCACCAGAAGCGCCGAGCCCACCGGCAGCCCCTCGACCCCAGACACCGACGTATCACCCGAAGGACTTGCCGGGGCGTCGAGGTCGTTGAGGAAGTCCGCCCGGAAGACCGACGTCGTCTCCACGGTGACCTCGTCAGAGGTCTCGTCCTTCTCCGTCACCCGCTACTCCTCACTGGCCGATTGACTCGACCGTACCGCTCACCGGTCATCGGCGTACCCACCACCGCAATCTTCAGTTGACTGTCTCTCCGTAGGCATCAGCGTCGAGCAGTCCCGCGAGGCCCTGCTCGAGGCTTGCCCCGTCGGCGCGAAGCTCCAGAAGCCAGCCCTCGCCGTAGGGATCAGAGTTGATCAGCTGGGGGCTGGCGTCCAGATCGGCGTTGACCGCGACCACCGTCGCCGTGACGGGCGCGTACAGGTCAGAGACCGACTTTGTGGATTCCACCTCGCCGAATGACTCGCCGGAGGTCACTTCGGTGCCGACATCGGGCAGTTGCACGTAGACGACGTCACCGAGGGACGACTGCGCGAAGTCGGTGATGCCGACCCGGACGGTGTCGTCGGCGGTGCGGCGGACCCACTCGTGCTCGGCGGTGTAGCGCAGGTCGGCGGGGATGTCGCTCACGGTGCTCCTCGTTGCTGCCGCGCCGATGGCGCGGGGGCCTCATTTGACGGGCTGAGCGTATTGGCGGGGTTTCGGTTGCCGCAAGGCGGTCACGTCGCGGCACGGCGCTCTCGTGGCATCCGGCGGACCACCAGACGGACCTGAAGCAGGTACAGCACCGCCGACCACAGGTACATGCCGGTGCCCCAGATCACGAAGGCCCAGCCGCACGCAGCGACGGCACGATTCCAGCCAAAATCGCACTGCCCCAACAGGATCAGTGGGAAACCACTCATCAACGCGAAGGTGGCCGCTTTGCCGATGTAGGTGACCGGCAGCGCGGTCACGCCCCGGCTCCGTACCACCGGCAGGGTCGCGGCAAGCATTGCGTCACGGCCGAACAGCACCGCGACCAGCCACCAGGGCGCCACACCGGCCAAGGCCAACCCGAGGGGCACCGTGACCATGTAGATCCGGTCGACCAGCGGGTCCAGCAACTCCCCCAGCCTCGAGGACTGGTTGGCCACCAGCCGGGCGATCTTGCCGTCGGCCCAGTCCGAAGCCCCGCTGAACATCAGGATCGCGGTGGCCCATCCGTAGGCCTGACGGGCCAGCAGCAGGTAGAGAAACACCGGGACGAGCACCAGCCGGATCACACTGAGGACGTTGGGGATCGTCAGTACCCGGCCTTGCATGAGGATGAACTTATCGCGCCGGGGCCCCTTGCTAGCGGAACACTCCCGGCAGACTCAGCGCCGACAGCGTGTCATCGCGCATCGGGTTGTCGTGAACCATGTAGGTCCAGGTCGAGGTCGGGCGTGCCAGCTTGGACAGGTCCAGGCCGGGCTCGTCGGTCAGTACGTTGGCGGTCTCGAAGGTCTGCTGGGAGGCCTCGATGGCATCGGCTGCCAGGTGGCCGAACGCATCCACCGCGAGGCGGTGGAACTCGTCGAGCGGGTTCTGCCGGCCGAGCGCCCGCAGGTGAATGCTCTCTCTGATGTCGGAGAGGTGCGCCAGGTGGTCGGCCCAGCCGCGATCGAGGTGATACAGCATGATCCCCCGGCAGATGCGCTCGAGTTCGTCTTCTGAGACCTGTTCTGCGAGCTCGTCGTAGCGTTCCGGCGCCAGTGCCCGCAGTTCCTCCCGGGCGGCCGGTGTGCTCAACAGGTTGTTGCGCCGGTCGACGATGATGGTCCGCTGCTGGGCGATCAGCTGGTTGTAGCGCCAGGTGTTGGCGTGGACGTCGAGCAGGCGTCCCTCGGCCACCCGCTGGGCGTGATCGAGCAGAGCGTTGGCCTTGGGGCTGGTGATACGCCCGGTCTCGTCGCATTCTCCTGGCAGCTTCGGGTTCTCGAGACTGGCAACGACGACGTCGTCCTCCCAGCTGGAGAAGAACACTGACGAGCCCGGATCGCCCTGCCGGCCCGCGCGGCCGCGCAGCTGGTTGTCCAGCCGCTCGGTGTTGTGCCGGCCGGTGCCGATGACATGCAGACCGCCCAGATCGGCGACCTGCGCCTGGGCGCTGTCGCTGACCTCGGAGCCGCCCAGACGGATATCGGTGCCGCGGCCTGCCATCTGGGTGGACACCGTCACCGCGCCGAGCTTGCCGGCCTCGGCGATCACGGCGGCCTCTTCCTCGTCGTTCTTGGCGTTGAGCACCACCGCGGGCACCCCGCGGCGCAGCAGCCGCGCGTGCAGGTCCTCGGACTCGGCAACGTCCTGGGTGCCGACCAGGATGGGCTGTCCGGTCGAATGCATCTCGATGATGTGATCGATGATGGCGTCGTTCTTGGCGGCGGCGGTGATGTACACCCGGTCCGGCTCGTCGGTGCGCACGGTCGGGGTGTTCGGCGGAATCGGCGAGACGCCGAGTTTGTAGAACTGGCGCAGCTGCTCGCCGGCGGCCAGCGCGGTTCCGGTCATGCCGCACACCGTGGGGTACCGGTTGATCAGTGCCTGCACGGTGATGGTGTCGAGAACCTCGCCGGTCTCGGTGGTTTCGATGCCCTCCTTAACCTCGACGGCGGCCTGCAGTCCGTCCGGCCAGCGCTGAAGCGCCGCGATGCGCCCCCGGGAGGCGTTGATCAACTGCACGGCGCCGTCGCGCACGATGTAGTGGACGTCGCGCTGCAACAGGACGTGCGCGTGCAATGCGACGTTGACTTCGGTGAGCGTGGTGCCGACGTGCTCCTCGGAGTACAGGTCGATCCCGCCGAGCGCGCGTTCGATCTTCTGCGCACCGGTTTCGGTGAGGTGGACGTTGCGGCTGTCGGCGTCGTTGGCGTAGTCCTCGCCGGGCGTCAACTCCCCCACGAGCCGGACGATCTCCAGCTTGGGGGTCTCGCGGTGGGTGGTGCCGGCGAGCACGAGCGGAACCAGGGCCTCGTCGACGAGGACCGAGTCGGCCTCGTCGATAAGCGCCACATCGGGATTGGGCGAGACGAGATCGTCGACGTCGGTGACCAACTGGTCGCGCAGCACGTCGAAGCCGATCTCGTTGACCGACGCGTAGGTGACGTTGCAGCGGTAGGCGGCGCGGCGTTCCTCGCGGGTGGACTCCGCGGTGATCCAGCCGACCGTCAGGCCCATGGCCTCGATCACCGGCCCCATCCACTCGGCATCGCGGCGAGCCAGGTAGTCGTTGATGGTCACCACATGGACGCTTCGGCCGGCCAGCGCGTAGCCGGCCGCGGCGATGGCTCCCGAGAGCGTCTTGCCTTCCCCGGTGGCCATCTCGATGACATCGCCGGCCATCATCCGCAGCGCACCGAGCAACTGCACGTCAAAGGGCCGCAGCCCGATCGAGCGGTCGGCGGACTCCCGGGCGATGGCCAGGAACTGCGGGATGTCGGCCGAGTCGGCAAGGTCGTCGAGCGCCAGCAACTGAGCGGCCTTGGCGAGTTGTTCGCTGTCGAGGGCCTTGGCCTTCGCGTCGAATTCGCTGGCGGCGTCCACCTCGACCATCGACTGGGCCTTGACCTTATCGGTGGACGCGCCGAGCATGCGCCAGAATCCGCGACTGATTCGGCCCGGGCCGGACGAGGGGATGTTCGGGGTCTTCGACGACGATCTAGCCACGGCCCCAACCGTACCGCTGCTCAGGGCGGGCGTAACCGGGCGGTTGGGTGCCCTCCTGTCTGCGCTGCGGTAACTTCCGATGGCGTCACCCTGGAGCGAGGAGAGTCCGTTGGACACATTCACCCCGACTATGGACTGGGGACACGAGCTTGTCCCGTCGCTGGTGTGGATCGCAGAGGCGTGGGCGATCACCGCATCGATCACGGTGGTGACACTGGTCCTGCTCGCGCGGTTCACCGTCTGGGGACGCCAATACTGGCGCATCACCCGGGACTATTTCACCGGCCGGCGGGCCGCAACGGTGTGGGCGTGGCTGGCGTTACTGCTCCTGCTGACGATGGTCGCCGTACGGCTCAACGTGCTGCTGAGCTACCAGGGCAACGATCTGATGGAGTCGTTGCAGATGGCCTTTACCGCGGCCGGCAAGGAAGACCAGGTCGGCCAGCGTATCGCGATCTCCGGCTTCTACAACTCGCTGATCATCTTCGCAATCCTGGCCACCATCTACGTCAGCCGCGTCATGCTCGACATCTACCTCACCCAGCGCTTCATCATCCGCTGGCGCACCTGGCTCACCAACAAACTCACCGGAGACTGGCTGGCCGATCGTGCGTACTACCGCGCCCGGTTCACCGACACCAACACCGACAACCCCGATCAGCGCATCCAACTCGACGTCGACGTCTTCACCACCGGCATCGGCGGTCTGCCCAACCAGCCCCAGGTCAGCACCGGCAACACGCTGCTGTTCGGGGCGATCGAGGCGGTGTCGACGGTGGTGTCGTTCGTTCCGATCCTGTGGGGGCTGTCCGGACCGTTGACTTTCTTCGGCATCACGCTCAACCACGCGTTGTTCTGGATCGCCTTCGTCTATGTGTTCTTCGCGACGGTCATCGCGTTCTGGATCGGGCGCCCGCTGATCCGGCTCAGCTTCCGCAATGAGGCCACCAACGCCGCGTTCCGCTACGCCCTGATCCGGCTGCGCGACGCCGCGGAGGCGATCGGGTTCTACCGCGGCGAGGATGCCGAACACTCCCAGCTGCAGACTCGCTTCCTGGCCGTCATCGACAACTACCGGGCGTACGTGCGCCGCACCATCGGCCTGACCGGCTGGAACCTGTCGCTGAGCCAATTGCTCAGTCCCCTGCCGCTTCTGGTGCAGGCGCAGCGGCTCTTCCGTGGCGAGATCACCTTCGGCGACGTCAGCCAGTCCGCGAGCGCCTTCGGCAGCATCTCCGACTCCCTGTCCTTCTTCCGCAACGCCTACGACCAGTTCGCGGCCTACCGGGCGGCCATCATCCGTCTGCACGGCCTGGTGGAGGCCAACGAGGACGCCGGCAAGATGCCCAGTGTCGAGACCGTGCCCAGCGCGGACGGATCGCTGGAACTGACCCGGGTCGAGGTCCGTACCCCCACCGGCGGCCAGTTGGTCGATCCGTTGAGCCTTCGGCTGGACCCGGGCGACACCATGGCGGTGACCGGACGATCGGGTTCGGGCAAGACCACGCTGCTGCGCAGCCTCGCCCAGATGTGGCCGTACACCTCCGGGACGGTGCGCCGCCCGATGGAGGACCACGAGACGATGTTCCTGTCCCAGATGCCCTATGTGCCACTGGGCGACCTGCGCACGGTGGTGTCCTACCCGACCGCCTGCTTCGACATTCCCGACGAGGTTCTGGAGGAGACGCTGTCGAAGGTGGCGCTGACGCACCTGACGTCGCGGCTCAACGAGGAGGCCGACTGGGCCAAGGTGCTCTCTCCCGGCGAACAGCAACGGGTGGCTTTCGCCCGCATCCTGCTCACCCGGCCCAAGGTGGTGTTCCTCGACGAAGCGACCTCGGCCCTCGACGAGGGCCTGGAGTACGCGGTGTACGACCTCGTTCGCACTGAGTTGCCCGATACGATTCTGGTGAGCGTCAGCCACCGCCCGAGCGTCGACAAGTATCACGATAAGCACCTGGAACTGCTCGGCGGCGGCGAGTGGCGACTGGGACGTTTCGAGGGCGTGGACGACAAAATTACGGCCCCGGCCTGATCAATGTCGTTGCACCGGAGGTGAATGCGCGTGGAGTTGTATGAGCCCTCACTGGACTGGGCGAACGAGATTCCGCAATCGCTGCTGTGGACGGCCAAGGCGTGGCTGATCACCGCAGTCCTCACGGTGATCGTCCTGATCATGCTGGCCCGCTACACCACCTGGGGACGGCAGTTCTGGCGAGTGACCGGCGACTACTTCAGCGGTCGCCGCAGCACCGCGGTGTGGGCCTGGCTGGCCGTGTTGCTGTTCCTGACGCTGATCACAGTGCGGCTCAACGTCCTGCTCAGCTACCAGGCCAATGACCTGTACTCCTCGCTGCAGGTTGCCTTCGAGGGCAGGGGAGCAGGCAACGACGCGGTCCGCGACTCGGGTGTGCACGGATTCTGGACGGCGATCGTCGTTTTCATGCTGATCGCCGCGATATACGTCGGGCGCCAGCTGATCGACATCTACCTGACTCAGCGTTTCATCATCGGATGGCGGGTGTGGTTGACCGACCGGCTGGCCGGGGACTGGCTCCGCGAGGAGTCCTTCTACCGCGGCCGGTTCCTCGACGACCCCGTCGACAATCCCGACCAGCGCATCCAACTCGATATCGATGCCTTCACCGCGAGTACCGGAACCGGCGAGAACACCCCGACGGTGGGCACCGCGACGACGTTGCTGTTCGGGGCCATCAACGCGATGGTGTCGGTGGTGGCGTTCACGCCCATCCTGTGGAACCTGTCCGGGCCGCTGACCATTTTCGGCTTCACGCTCACCCATGCGCTGTTCTGGATCGCCCTGATATATGTGTTCGCCACCACCGTGATCGCGTTCTGGATCGGCCGGCCACTGATCCGGTTCAGCTTCCGCAACGAGCTGACCAACGCCGCCTTCCGCTATGCGCTGGTGCGGATGCGCGATGCCGCCGAATCGATCAGCTTCTACCGCGGCGAGGAGGCGGAGAAGTCCATCCTGCGTTCACGTTTCGCGGCCATCATCGCCAACTACCGCGGGTTCGTGGTGCGCACGCTCGCGCTGCTCGGCTGGAATCAGTCGATCACCCAGCTCATCAACCCGCTCCCACTGGTGGTGCAGGCGCAGCGGCTTTTCACCGGCCAGATCACCTTCGGGGACGTGAGCCAGTCGGCATCGGCGTTCAACAGCGTGCATGACTCGCTGTCCTTCTTCCGCTCGGTCTACGACTCCTTCGCCGCCTACCGGGCGACCATCATCCGCCTCGACGGCCTGGTGGACGCCGACGAGAAGGCGCGGGCCCTGCCGCGCCTGCGGGTGGAGCGAAGCCCTGACGGCGCAATGGAATTGCGGGACATCGACGTTCGCAATCCGGACGGTGCGACACTGCTCGACGGGCTCGGCCTGCGGCTTGAACCGGGCGAGTCGATGGTCATCACCGGCCGTTCGGGATCAGGGAAAACGACGCTGCTGCGCAGCCTGGCTCAGTTATGGCCGTTCACCACCGGCACCCTGCACCGACCCGGAGATGACCACGACGTGATGTTCCTGTCCCAGGTTCCCTACCTGCCCCTCGGCGATCTACGGGCGGTGCTGACCTACCCCGAGTCCGAGTGCGTCATTCCCGACGAGCAACTCCTGGCCGCCCTCGACGACGTAGCCCTCGGTCACCTGAGCAACCGGCTCAACGAGACGCAGGACTGGGCCAAGGTGCTGTGTCCCGGGGAACAGCAGCGGATCGCGTTCGCGCGGGTGCTGCTGCACAAGCCCGCTGTGATCTTCCTCGACGAGTCCACCTCGTCGTTGGACGAGGGCAACGAGTACGCGTTGTACCGGTTGGTGCGCACCAGGATCCCCGACACCATCATGGTTTCGATCGCCCACCGCGCAACCGTTAGACAGCACCACACCCATCACCTGGAACTGCTCGGCGGCGGCGGCTGGGATTTTCAGCGCCAAGCCGACACTTTCCCGGTCTAGACCGCCTTCACGCGCGCGGCCGCGTGTGCGCCCGCCCGGCGGCCGAAGAAGGATCCCGAACCAAGTTGCGTGCCGCTGGAATACCCTTTGCCGTCCTGGGCCAGCGTCGAGGAGCACGCCCCGGCCGCATACAGACCCGGGATCACCGATGCGTCCTCGCGCAGCACCCGGCTGTCGACGTCGGTGGCCAGCCCCCCCACGGTGAAGCCGGAATACATGGCTTTACCCAGTGACAGGTCGAAGGCCGCCCAGGGGCCGGTGTCCTGTGGGGCGAGGAATTCAGGCTGTTTGTGGAAGTCCGGGTCCTCGCCCCTGGCGGCATATTCGTTGTAGCGGTTCAGCGTGCTCACCAGATTGCCGGCCGGAATACCCAGCGAGGACTCCATCTCCTGCACCGTCTCCCAGCCGTCGATGAAGGTGATCAACGGAAACTCCGGACGCTGCAGGTGACTCTCGTCGACGATGAGGAACGCGGCGCTGTCGGGCTGGTCCATCACGAAACCCGATGTGCGGGAATGGTACGAGTCCTCGGCGACGAAGCGCTGTCCCAGCTTGTTGACGATGATGCCGGTCAGCAGGATCGCCGGCGGATAGACCGGAGCGGTGATGAAGGCCTGATCCATGTGTTTGGTGGCGGCACCCGCGGAGACGCCCAGCCGGATGCCGACGCCGTCGTCGTAGCTGTTGCCCAGCACGAACGGCTTCTCGGCGAGTTTCGGGGTGTGGGCGGCAATCATGTCCTTGTTCATCACGAATCCGCCGGCCGCGATAACCACCGCGGGTGCACGCACCGTTCCGGTGTCGCCGAAGTGTCTCCAGGACACCCCGGCGACGGCGCCGTCGTCGAGCACGAGATTCGTCGCGCCGGTCTCGTAGCGGATCTGCACGCCGAGTTCGGCGGCCCGCTTGAGCAGCAGGTCGATCACCATGGCAGCGCCCCTGGTGTCGCCCGGCACCGGGACCTTGTGGCCGCGCGGGGCGGGGACCGCGAGATCCTTGAAGGGCCAGACCTTTTCGTTGCCCGTGTACATCAGCCCCTCGGTGTTGGGCTGAATCACCGCCTTGTGCGGGTAATAGCTGCGTTCGAAGTGCACGCCGAGGTCCTCGAGCCAGTCGAAATGCTCGACGCTGCCCTCGCAGTACGCACGGATCTTGTCGTGTTCAGGCTCGCGCGACATCGCGACGAGGTACTTGTACATCTCCTCGACGCTGTCGGGGTGTCCGGTCGCTTGTTGCACGCCGGTGCCGCCGCCGAGGTAGAAGTGGCCGCCGGCCAATGCGGTGGTTCCTCCCGCGACGGCGGCGCGCTCGAGGACGAGGACGCGGGCCCCGTCGGCCGCAGCCGTGACGGCCGCGCATCCGCCGGCGATGCCGAAGCCGATGACCACCACGTCGACCTCGTCGGACCAGTCGGTCACCCCGGACGCGTCGATGGTGGCCGGGATGTCCAGGCCGCTGGGCCTCTGTGTAGTCATCACCGACGAGGATATCGCCGGTGCGGGCGACTGGCTAGAACGTGTTCTAGTTTGCCGCGGCGGCGTTGACCACCGCACCCGCCAGACCGCTGTCCTCGCGTAACTGCTGGCCGGTCGCCCGCCACGAGACTGCCGCCGGCAATTCGCCCCAGGTGCTGTTGAACAGGCCGATCATCATCGCGGTCCCATCGCCGGCGACGGTGTAGACCGGCCCGCCGGAGTCGCCCTTCTGGCTCACCACACCGTTGTTCATGGTGAACCAGCCGTTGTTGACGCGCTCGACGCTGCCGCAGCTCTCACCGCTGACGACGCCGAAATGGCAGATGGGTTGCCCGGCGGCCAGCGGCGCACCGGGATCGGCGACCAGTTGCCGGCCGCCGGGCAACTCGGCGCTGAGGGTGACCTCGCTGGCCAGATTGATGGTCTCGTAGTCGGAGATCACCTCATCGGTGCGAACCACGGTGCCGTCGGGAGTGTTGTCGCGGGCCGTGGCGACTGCGCCGATGAAACGGCCATCGCGGTCGGTGACCGCGCCGGTTCCGCGGCAGTGGCCGGCGGAGTATCCGATGCGGGCGGCGGCGTCGACGAATCCGAGCGTGCACACGGTCGTGCCCTGACGGATTTCCATCCCGGGGAATACCGCAACGGCCCCATCAGCGGCAGCGACCGGGGCCAGGCTTGCCAGCGCGGGGCAGGCGACTGCGGCAACGACGAGGGATCGCAGAAAACGGGCCACCATACACCTCGATCGGTCGGCGGCCCGTGAGCGACGCGGCCGCGATAGCAAGACGAATGTGTATCGGAGTTGAGAGCCGATCGTTACCGTTTTGCGATCGCGGACCGCGCCGTCGCGGCGATCAGTCTGGAATCAGCAGGTCACGGAATATTGATGACCTGGCCGACCTCGATGTGATCGGGGTTGGCGATGTTGTTGTGCTGGGCCAGCTCGGTGTAGCGAGCGCCATCACCCAGGTACTGCTTGGCGATGTTGAACAGCGTGTCGCCGGACACCACGGTGTGGGTGCGCGGCGCCGCCGGGGCGGGAACCTCGTTGACCACCGGCTTGAACTCGGCCTCGGGGGCCGGCGGCGGCGGGGCGTCGGTCTCGGTGCGCGACGACCAGGCGACGCCGTCAGCCGCGTAGAGCACCACGTTGCGGTCGTCCTGCACGACCAGCTTGACGTCCTTCTTGCCCTTGGTGTCGCTGTTCCAGATCGGCTTGTCCCCGGCGTAGATCACGAAGTTGCCGTCCGACTGGATATCGGCGCGGTCCGCACCCTGATTGTCGGTGCCGGTGGCCCAGACGGCCTCCCCGCGCGCGGCCAGGACGAGGTTGCCGTCCTCCTGCAGCGTCAGGGTGTAGGCACCATTGGGCGAAGTGAGCGAGGCTCCCCTGCCCAGCTGCTGTCCTGCGTTAAGTGTGTCTCCCACGACTGTTTTCCTCCTCGTATTCCGCCCACGGCGCGGGCGGACGTTCGCGAGCCTACTGGAACTTCAGGAGTCGAAACCGAGCCCCATCCTGTCCAGGGTCCGCAGCAGGACGTTTCGACGACCGGCGTGGTGATCGGCACGGTCCAACGACCATCGGGTGACCTGAATACCGGCGCTGGCCAGCGGCTCCGGCGGGAACGGCAAGGGCTTTTTCCGGACCATCTCCAACTCGGTCCGCTCGGTGCGCTGCCCGTCGAGTAGGTCGAGGCACACGTCCGCGGCGAAGCGGGTCGCGCCCACGCCCAGGCCGGTGAACCCGTTGACGTAGGCGATACGCCCCTTGCCGGCCATCCCCCAGTGCGCGCAGAACCGAGTGTTGGTGTCGATCGGTCCGGACCACCGGTGACTGAACCTGACGTCGTCGAGTTGCGGGAAGGTGAGGAAGAAGTGGCGGGCAATCTTGCGGAACGACTTCGGGCGGTCTTCCCGGCTTGGGTCCACCTGACGGCCGTAGTAGTACGCGGCGTCGTAGCCGCCCCAGAGAATCCGGTTGTCGGCCGAAAGCCGGTAGTAGTGGAACTGGTTGGCTGCGTCGGAGATGCCCTCCCTGCCGCGCCAGCCGATGCGCTCAAGTTGGGCATCGGTCAGCGGTTGCGTGCCGAGCACGTAGTCGTACACCGGAACGGTGTGTAGCCGATTGCGCCGCAGCAGGCTGGGAAAGGCGTTGGTGGCCATCACGACCCGCTCTGCGGTGATGCGGCCGGCCGAGGTCGCCACCATCACCCTGGAGCCGTCACGCTTCACCGCCTGCGCGGGGGTGTGCTCGTAGATTCGTACGCCCTTTTCCGCACAGACCCGCGCCAGTTCAAACACCAGGCGGGCGGGGTTGACGATCGCGCAGGAATCGGGCGAGAAGAGCCCGGCCTGATATGTCGGTGAATTCACCTGTGCCCGAACCTGTTCGGCGTTCAGGAACGCACCTTCACCGTTGTCGGCCGCCTCACGCAGCCACTGCACCTGGTGCGACTCGGTTGCCACGGCCAGCATGCCGTTGCGTTCCCAGTCCACCTTCATCTCGTACTTCTCGATATCGGCCTGCATACCGTCGAGGTTTTCCATGCCCAGCCGCTCAAGCTGGTCGAATTCGTCGGGCCAACGGGTCTTTCCGTTATGCGCGCCGTGGGTCAGGCTCGCATCGACGAATCCGCCGTTGCGCCCAGATGCCGCCCAGCCGATACGTTCGCTCTCGATGAGCACCACTCGGGCGGCCGGATCGCGTTCGACGGCATGCAGCGCAGTCCACAGGCCCGTGTATCCCCCGCCGACCACCAGCAGATCGCAGGCCACCGGGCCGGTCAGCCGGGGGTAATCCGGGCGCTCGCCTGACACCGCCGAGTCCAGCCACATCGAACCGAAAAAGGCCGGCGCTAGTGCCTCGGTAACCAGACCTTCATCGACGGGTCGATCGAAAACAATGCTCACGGCCATCTATGGTGCCAGGAATTCACTTCGTAAAGCGAGTCAGTACCGATCACCAGTGAGAACTCACCGCGCGCAATCAATGCGGTGCCTGCGGTGGGCGATCACGCCGATCCGGTCGCCGTTGGAGCAGGGTCTCCTTGACGTCCATGTCGCCTAGCTTGCCGTCGTCACCCGAGCCGGTGCGGCGGATCGGGACGGCTCCCAGCCGGGCGGCCCGAAGACATAGCCCAGCTTGTCCCGCCAGCCGGTGGCCGAGCGGACGTCGCGGGCGATCGCCACGTATTCGTGAGTCTCCAGCGACCAGATGTTGAAGGTGTTGACCGGCTTGGTGAGTCCGTAGTGCGGCCGGAAGAGTTCGGGCGCAAAGGAGCCGAACAGCCGGTCCCAGATGATCAGGATGCCGCCGTAGTTGCGGTCCAGATACTCCGGGTCCACCCCATGGTGCACCCGGTGGTGTGAGGGCGTGTTGAAGATGAACTCGAATGGCCTCGGCAGGGTTCCGATGCGCTCGGTGTGAATCCAGAACTGGTAGATCAGGCTGATCGAGAAGCTGGTGAACACCATCCACGGCGGAATTCCCAAGAGCGGCAACGGCATCCACATGATCAACTCGCCGCTGTTGTTCCACTTCTGGCGCAGGGCGGTGGCGAAGTTGAAGTACCGGCTGGAGTGGTGCGCCTGGTGGGTGGCCCAGATCAGCCGGACCCGGTGGGCGATGCGGTGATAGGCGTAGAACAGCACGTCGACTCCGACCAGGGCGATCACCCACGTGTACCAGTGCCGCGCCGACAGATGCCAGGGCGCCACGTAGGCGTACAACGCGGCATACCCCAGCAACCCGAGGAACTTCCAGGCTCCCATCGTGGCCACCGACACCAGGCCCATCAAGATGGACGCCCGGGCGTCGGGGCTCAGGTACGCGCCGCGGGCCGGTATCCCAGGATCGGGATCCGGTTCAGGTTCCAGGCCCTCAAGTTTGCGTGCCGCGGACCACTCGATGGTGAGCAGCAGCAGGAAGAACGGGACGGCGAAGAGCACCGGGTCGCGCATCGGCGCCGGCAGCACTGACAACATATCCGCGAGTCGATCCACCTGACACCTCCGCTGAGGAAGTTTAGTCGGCGTTATCGTGCTCACCCATGCGGAGATGGGCACTGCTGGCCGGCGCGATCCTCACCGAGGTGGTGGCGACGCTGTCGTTGCGGGCCTTCCAGGACCAACGGCTTTGGATCATCCTGGTCATCGCGGGCTACACCACGTCCTTCTTCCTGCTGACGCGGGTGTTGCGGGCCGGGGTTCCGGTCGGCGTGGCCTACGGCATCTGGGGAGCCTCGGGCACCGCGGCCACGGCCGTGATCGCCTCGATCATCTTCGGCGATCCCTTCACCCTCCCGGTCGTAGCCGGGATAGGTCTGATCATCGCCGGGGTCCTGCTGGTCGAGTTCGGCTCACACCCGGCGCAATCATGATGTGGTTGACGCTGGCCGCCGGCATCATCCTGGAAGTGTTGTCCACCCTGGGCCTGCGCGCCTCGGACGGATTCCGCAAGAGGGCGTGGATCGCGCCGGTCGTGGTCGGGTACGTCGCCTCCTTCTCGCTGATCTCGTGGACCCTGGCACTGGGCATGCCGGTCGGGGTGGCCTACGGGGTGTGGTCGGCCTGTGGTGTCGCACTCGTGGCACTGCTGGCCAAAGTGCTGTTCGGCGAAGCGCTGACCCCGATCATGGTGGCAGGCATCGTCTTGATCATCGCCGGCGTGCTGACGATCGAGCTGTCGGGCGCGGCCGGTTGAGGAGGTCGCGCCGATTTTCGGCGCCGATGCGGCCGAGCAAGCAAGATGGGGTGCATGGCTGAACCGTGGTTGACCGCACTGGCCGACCGGTTGGGGGTGGCGTGCGCCTACCACGACTGGACCGGGAACTTCGTGACAGTCGAGCCGTCAACGGTCGTCGCAGTGCTGGCGGCATTGGGCGTCCGTGCCGACACTAAAGATGATTGCGCCGCATCGTTTTTGATGTTGGATCGCCAGCATTGGGCCCGCGCCCTGCCGCCCACGATCGTTGCGCGATCGGGCAACGAGGCCTCGTTCTGGGTGCACGTCACCCACGGTGCCCCGGCGCACGTCTGGGTGCGATTGGAAGACGGCACGGTCCGCAACGACATCCGCCAGGCCGACAACCTCACCCCGCCGTTCGACCTCGACGGCACTCTCATCGGCGAGGCGACCTTCGTGCTGCCCGCCGATCTTCCGCTCGGTTATCACCGCGTGCACCTGCGATCGGGTGATCGGGAATTCGACACTGCGCTGATCGTCACGCCGGCCTGGCTCGGCCTGCCGCCCCGGATGGGCGCCCGCCGGGCTTGGGGGCTGGCCACTCAGCTCTACAGCGTGCGGTCCAAGGGCTCGTGGGGCTTCGGCGACCTTGCTGACCTCACCGACCTCGCGGTGTGGGCCGGCGCCCGCCACGGTGCCGACTACGTTCTGGTCAACCCGTTGCACGCGGCCTCGCCCACCAAGCCCATGGAGCCCTCCCCCTACCTGCCCACGTCGCGCCGCTTCGTCAATCCGCTCTACCTGCGGGTTGAGGCGATACCCGAGTTCGCCTGGCTGGCCAAGCGCAAGCGGGTGCACGCCCGGCGGGAAGCGATTCAGTCCAGGGCGGCCAAGTCCGACACCATCGACCGCGACGGGGTCTGGGCGGCCAAGCGCAAGGCGTTGAACCTGGTCTACCAGGTTCCGCGGTCAGCGGGCCGCGAACTGGCCTTCGAAGCATTCAAGGAACGCGAAGGCACCGCACTGGACGATTTCGCGACCTGGTGCGCGCTGGCCGAGAGATACGGCGCCGACTGGCGACAGTGGCCGAAAGGCCTGCAGCACCCGGCCAACCCGGCGGTCGCCGAGTTCGCCCAACGGCATGAGCGGGCCGTGGACTTCCACCGCTGGATGCAGTGGCAGCTCGACGACCAGTTGGCCCACGCCCAATCCCAGGCGCTGCGCGCCGGCATGACCCTGGGCGTCATGCATGACCTCGCCGTGGGCGTTCACCCCTGCGGCGCCGACGCCTGGTCGCTGCAGGAGGTGCTGGCGCTCGGTGTCACCGCGGGCGCCCCGCCCGATGAGTTCAACCAGCTGGGCCAGGACTGGTCGCAACCGCCATGGCGGCCCGATCGGCTCGAAGAGCTTGGCTACCAACCATTTCGGTCTCTCATCGCGGCGGTACTGCGGCATGCCGGCGGTGTGCGGATCGACCACGTCATCGGGCTGTTCCGGCTGTGGTGGATTCCCGACGGCGCCCCGCCGACCCGGGGCACTTATGTGCGCTACAACCACGACGCGATGATCGGGATCGTCGCGCTGGAAGCCCACCGCGCCGGTGCGGTGGTGGTCGGTGAGGATCTGGGCACCGTCGAGCCGTGGGTGCGTGACTATCTGCGCGACCGCGGCGTGCTCGGCACCTCGATCCTGTGGTTCGAGATCGATCCCGGCAATCGCGGGCCGCTGGCGGCCGAGCACTGGCGCGAACTGTGCCTGTCCTCGGTGACCACCCACGACCTGCCGCCCACGCCGGGATACCTGGACGGCGAACACGTCCGCCTGCGCGGTGAACTGGGCCTGCTCACCCGTCCTGCCGAGGAGGAACTGGCCGACGACCG
>JBAXUD010000079.1:0-10494 GCA_037129875.1 Mycobacteriaceae bacterium | reverse complement strand
TTATTGCGCCTGGCTGACCGAGGACATGTGGAAGTCAGGAATCCGAAGCGTCGGCATCACCGCGCGGGTGGCCCAGTCGCTCCACTCCCGCGGCAGGGTGACCTCGGGCCGGCTCGCCTCGGTGGCCCGGCGCAGCAGATCCAGCGGGCTCTCGTTGAACCGGAAGTTGTTGACCGCGCAGGTGATCTCGCCGTCCTCGATGAGGTACACCCCGTCGCGGGTAAGCCCGGTGAGCAGCAGAGTGGTCGGGTCGACGGTGCGGATGTACCACAGCGTGGTCAGCAGCAGGCCGTGTTCGGTCGCGGCCACCATGTCGGCGAGATCGGTTGTGCCGCCGGTCATCAGCAGATTATCGGCCGGGACCGCCACCTCGGTGCTGAATTCGGCGGCGGCCGCCCGCGGGTAGCCCAGTGCCGAGATGGTGCCGTCGCGGATCCAGTCCACCCGGCCGATGTCCATGCCGTTGTCGAACACCGACATCCGCTCGGAACCCGACGCGGTGTGCACGAACGGTGAACACTCCAGTCCGGCGGCGAACGGGTCGGAGTACATGGTCAGCGGGAGGTCGGTGAGCGTCTCCCCCACCCTCGTGCCGCCGCCGGGTGCCGACAGCGCGGTGCGGCCCTCCTGCGCGCCGCGGCCGTCCATCGACCAGCCCAGGTAGATCATCATGTCGGCGACCGTCGTTGGCGGCATCAAGGTTTCGTAGCGCCCGGCCGGCAGATCGACGCTCCGCTTGGCCCAGTCGAGCCGGGTGGACAGATCTGCGAGCATCAAGTCGACGGGAACATCGGTGAACCACGGCGTGCTCACCCCGGCCCAGGCACTGGCCGCATCGCGTTTGGCGTTGATCTCCACCGATCCGGTCGGCTGGGTGAACCGACGGCGCAGCCCGGTCGAGGTGGCCAGGAACGTCGTCTCCACGATGTGGTGGGCGAACCCGTAGAGACGGTCGGCACGTCCGAATCCGGCCGAGAGCGAACGCGCCAGCTCGGCGAACGCACCCGCGCCGGTTCCCGGCACCGGGTCACCCCAGTCGCGCGGTGCGCCCGAGCCGGTGAGCAGCGGCGCGGCGTCGCGGGCTTCCGGCGCGGCATGAGCGGCCTGTTGGGATGCGGCCACCAGTTCGTCGAGGGCAGCCGGGTCGACCACGCTCGATCGCAGCGCCCCGATGTGCGCGCTATCTCCTTTTCGCACAATGGAAATCACTGCCATCGACCTGCTGGTGGAAACCCCGTTGGTGGTCATTGAGTTGCCGGCCCACCGCAGCGACGCCTCGGCACGGTCGGTGACGATGACGATGGTCTCATCGGCCCGCCCGTGCTCGGCCGCGGCGTGCAGGACCAGGTCGACGACGTCTTGAGCGGCAATCATCGGCCGCCCTCCTCAACGGTATTGAGCACGTTGACTCCCCGGAACAACGCCGACGGGCACCCATGGCTCACCGCGGCGACCTGACCCGGTTGGGCCTTGCCGCAGTTGAACGCCCCGCCGAGGCGCCAGGTCGAGGGCCCACCGACGGCCTCCATCGAGTTCCAGAAGTCGGTGGTGGTGGCCTGGTAGGCGACGTCACGTACCTGGCCGTCGAGACGGCCGTCCCGGATGCGGTAGAACCGCTGCCCGGTGAACTGAAAGTTGTAGCGCTGCATGTCGATTGACCAACTCTTGTCGCCAACGATGAAGATCCCGTTGTCCACCCGGCTGATCAGATCCTCGGTGCTCAGATCCTCCCGGGCGGGTTGCAGCGACACGTTGGGCATCCGCTGGATCGGCACGTGGTGGGCGGAATCGGCATACGAGCACCCGTTGGAGCGCGCCAATCCCAGCTTGCGGGCGAACACCCGGTCGAGTTGGTAGCCGACGAAGATGCCGTCGCGCACCAGATCCCACTGCTGGGCCGCCACCCCCTCGGTGTCGTAGCCGATGGTGGCCAAACCGTTCTCGACAGTCCGGTCGGCGGTGACGTTCATCACCGGTGAGCCGTAACGCATCGTGTTGAGTTTGTCCGGGGTGGCGAAAGACGTTCCGGCATAGGCGGCTTCGTAGCCGATCGCGCGGTCGTATTCGGTGGCGTGCCCGATCGACTCGTGGATGGTCAGCCACAGGTTGGTCGGGTCGATCACCAGGTCGGTGGGCCCGGCCACAACACTGGGCGACTTGGTCTTCTCGGCCAGCAGGCCGGGCAGCGCGAGCAGTTCGGTGGACCAGTCCCAGACGTCGTCGCCGGCGACGGCCTCCCAACCGCGACCGGTGGGCGGAGCCAGGGTGCGCATCGACTCGAAACTTCCGGCGGCGGCGTCGACGGCCACTGCTTCCAGCGCGGGCATGGTCCGCACCCGCTGCTGGGTGATCGACGAGCCGAAGGTGTCGGCGTAGAACATCTGCTCCTTGACGCCGGTGACCATCGCCGAAACGTGATCGACGCCGTCGGCCGCCAGCAGCCGCCCCGAGTACTCCTCCAACAGCCCGACTTTGTCGGCGGTGGAGACGGCGAACGGGTCGATGCGGTAATCCGAGACCCAGGTGGCGTCGCGGTAGACCGGTTCATCGGCCAGTTCGATGCGCTCACCGTTGAGCGCCGACAGCGTGACCGCCACACCCACGGCGTGGCGAGCAGCCTCGGCGGCGATGTCGGGGGTGAGCCCGGCGTGGGAGGCGAACCCCCAGGTGCCGTTGACGATCACCCGCACGGCCAGGCCGATGTCGCGGTCGAGTACCGCCGACTCCAGCTCGCCGTCGCGCAGCTGCACGATCTCGGTGGTGATCGCGTGCACCCGCAGGTCGGCGTAGCTGGCCCCGCCGGCCCGAGCCGCAGACAAGGCGGCATCGGCCAGCCGGCGCAAAGGAAGGGCGAGGAACTCGTCGTCGACGTCCCGAGAACTCACGGTTCCACCGTAGCGGGGTAGCGGGCTGGATAGTCTGGCGACCGACCCCCGCCGGCCGACCCAACGAGTCCGATGCCCCCGTCTTCCCCGAGGTTTCGTCTCCGCCCACTGGTGTGGGTGGGACTGGCGACTGCCTTCCTGGGATCGGCGCCGTTGCTGTCGGTGATCGCGGCCGCCAAGATCGGCGTGCTCGACGATCCGAACCCGAACCCGGTCGGCCTCGGGATTCTGGCCGCGTGCACGTTCTGGCCGGGAATCGTCCTGGCGGGTGTCGGTGCGGCGCTATCGGCCCTCGACTTCCGCCGTTCGCGCAGGGGCCGGTGAGCGTGAACCGGAGGGCAGGAGCGAAGCGACCCGGGAATGGAAACCGGAGGGCAGGAGCGACCCTGCTGGGGTACGGACTGCTGGCGCCGAGCCTGTTCGGGGTGGTGTGTTTCCTGCTGCTGCCGATGCTCGTGGTGGTGTGGCTGAGCCTGCACCGCTGGGATCTGCTGGGGCCGATCCGCTATGTGGGACTGGATAATTGGCGTTCGGTGCTCACTGACCCGTCCTTCGGCAACTCGCTGCTGGTGACGCTGGTGTTCATCGCGATCGTGGTGCCCGCACAGGTGGTGCTGGGGTTAGCGGCGGCGGCCATGCTGGCCCGCGGCCTGCCGGGCACGGGGATGTTCCGCGCGCTGTACGTGATCCCGTGGATCTGCTCACCGTTGGCGGTGGCGGTGCTTTGGCGATGGATCCTGGCCCCCACCGACGGGGCGGTCAGCACGGTGCTGGGACATCGCATCGAGTGGCTGACCGACCCGGGTCTGGCACTGCCGGTGGTGGCGGCGGTGACGGTGTGGACGAACGTCGGGTACGTCGCGCTGTTCTTCCTGGCCGGTATTCTGGCCATCCCGCCGTCGATCCACGCCGCGGCCCGCATCGACGGCGCGACCTCCTGGCAGGGGTTCCGGCGGATCACTTTGCCGATGCTGCGGCCGACGTTCTTCTTCGTCTCGGTGACCGGGGTGGTCAGCGCCGCCCAGGTATTCGACACGGTCTACGCGCTGACCGGCGGAGGCCCGGCCGGGCGCACCGACCTTGTGGCACATCGCATCTACGCCGAGGCCTTCGGGGCGGCGGCCATCGGCCGGGCGGCGGTGATGGCGATGGTGCTGTTCGTCATCCTCGTCGGGGTCACGGTCGTGCAGCACGTGTACTTCCGGCGGCGGGTCAGCTATGACCTCACGTAACACGCTGATCTACGCGGGGCTGCTGATTGCCGCGCTGCTGACAGTGGCGCCGTTCGCCCTGGGCTTGCTGACGTCATTCACCTCCGCCCAGCAGTTCGCCACCGGCACGCCGCTGTCGCTGCCGAGCCCGCCGACTCTGGACAACTACACCGCTCTGGGCAATGCGGGTTTCGGCCGCGCACTGGCGGTGACCGCGTTGATGACGGCGATCATCACCATCGGACAGTTGACCTTCTCAGTGTTGGCCGCCTATGCGTTCGCCCGGCTGGAGTTCCCCGGCCGCGACGCGCTGTTTTGGGTCTACGTGGCCACCCTGATGGTTCCCGCGACGGTGACGGTGGTGCCGCTCTACCTGATGATGGCCGAACTGGGACTGCGCAATACGTTCTGGGCGCTGGTGCTGCCGTTCCTGTTCGGGTCGCCGTACGCGATCTTCCTGCTACGCGAGTACTTCCGCTCCATCCCGAAGGATCTACTCAGCGCGGCACGCATCGACGGCGCCAACACCCTGGATGTGATCGTGCATGTGGTGATCCCGGCCAGCAGGCCCATCCTGGCCACGCTGACGCTGATCACCGTTGTCTCGCAATGGAACAGCTTCATGTGGCCGTTGGTGATCACCAGCGGCGGACGGTGGCGGGTGTTGACCGTGGCCACCGCAGGTCTGCAGTCGCAGTACAACGCGCAGTGGACGCTGGTGATGGCGGCCACGACGGTGGCGATCGTGCCACTGGTGGTGCTGTTCGCGATGTTCCAGCGCCACATCGTCCGTTCGATTGTCGTGACAGGACTCAAGTGAGCGCCAGGCCGAGGTTCTCGACACTAGCGCTCGGGGCACTGCTCGCCGTCGCGCTGCTACTGGCCGGTGCGGTGGCACTGCTGGGGCGCCAGGCCGATCCGGCCGGCCGGACCGTGGTGACGGTGCGCCTGTGGGACGACCAGGTGGCCGCCGCTTACCGCGAGTCGTTCGACGCCTTCAGCCGCGAGCATCCCGATATCGAGGTGCGCACCAATCTGGTCTCCTACGCCAGCTATTTCGACACCTTGCGCACCGACGTGGCCGGCGGCGGCGCCGACGACATCTTCTGGATCAACAACTCCCACTTGGCCGAGTACGCCGACAATGGCCGGCTGATGCCGATCACAGCGTCGGCGGACTGGGAGCCCTCAGTGGTCGGGCAATTCACCCGCGGGGGTGCGCTCTGGGGCGTGCCGCAACTGACCGACGCCGGGATCGCGATGTACTACAACGCCGATCTGCTCGACGCGGCGGGCGTCACGACAGAGGCACTGGGCGCTGCCCGCTGGGACCCCGACCCGGCGAAGGACACCCTGCGGCCACTGCTGGCCAGGCTAACCGTCGATGCCGCCGGAAGAACCTCTGACACAGCGGGATTCGATGCCCGGCGTGTCCGCCAGTGGGGCTACAACGCCGCCAATGACCTGCAGGGCATCAACCTGAACTACATCGGCTCGGCGGGCGGGACTTTCAGCGAGAGTGACCAATTCACTTTCGACAGTCCGCAGGCCGCCGCCGGGCTCGGATACGTCATCGGGCTGATCAACAGCGACCACGTGGCCCCGCCCGCGTCGGATACCAACGACAACGGCGACTTCTCCCGCAACCAGTTCCTGTCCGGGCGGATGGCGGTGTTCCAGTCCGGCACCTACAACCTGGCGCAGATCGCCGGGCAGGCCCGCTTCCGTTGGGGTGTGGTGATGCTGCCCACCGGCCCGGCCGGCAGGGTGAGCGTCACCAACGGGATTGTCGCCGCTGGCAATTCGGCCAGCCGCCATCCCGAAGCCGTCCAGACGGTGCTGGCGTGGCTGGGCGGCAAGGGCAACGAGTACCTCGGCCGCAGCGGAGCCGCGATTCCGGCCGTGCTGTCCGCGCAGCGAGTGTACTTCGACTACTGGACAGCCAAGGGCGTGGACGTCACGCCGTTCTTCGCCGTGCTCGAGGGCCGGCGAATCGCCGCGCCCGGGGGTGCCGGTTTCGGCGCCGGATTCCAGGCCATCAAGCCGTTCTTCGACGAGATGTTCCTCGGGCGCCGGCCGGTGGCCGAGACCCTGGCCGCCGCACAGCGCGCCTCCAACACCGCCGCAGCGCGGTAGAAACGTGGCGCGAGCGTGCACTCAATACCGGCCGCAACGGCGTGTCGGCGTGCCGACACGCACGCTCGCGCCGAAAGCGCGCCTAGCTGCCGCCGAGGCCGCGGATCTCCAGCACGATCGCGACCACGCAAATCACCGCGACGGTGGCCAGCACCACCCAGTCGATGCGCCCCGGGCGTGACGGTGCCGCCGAGATCTGGCCGGTGCCGCCGCGGGCGGTGATCGCGTCGCCCATCTCGTCGGCCCGGCGCAGCGCAACCGTCACCCCGGCGGCCAGTAGGTCGACCAGGTCGGCGAACCACCGGCGCCGCCGCGGCTGTCCTTCGGGCAGCACCGGCCGTGGACGCAGCCGCCGGGCGGCGAAAAGCAACCGGAATTCGTCGAGCAGCATCGGGAAGGCACGCAGCGCCAGCGCCAGCGCGACCGCCCAGTCGTCGACCGGGAACCGCAACCACTTCAGTGGCCGGCCGAGGGTGACGACGGCGGGCGCGACATCGGCGACGTTGGTGGTCCACGACACCATCGCCCCCAGCGCCAGTAGCACGATCGACAATGCGGTGAAACGCAGGAATTTCAGCAGGCCGCCTAGCTCGAGAGTTTGCGACCACAGGTGCACCACCGGCTCGCCGCCGCCTATCGTCGCGGTGACCGCGCCGAGGAGCAATAACAGCCACAGCCAGCGCGGGATCGAGGGCAGCACGCCGCGCGGGATGTGGGCCAGTCGCATCGCCACCACCACCAGCAGGGCCATCAGGCCGATCGCGACCCAGCCTGGATAGAAAGACAGCAGCAGCGAAATGGCGAACACCACAATGATTTTCGTGCCGGCCCACAGTTCGTGGATGACCGACGTTCCGGGGATCGGGCGCAGCAGCACCACCGGCCGGCGTTGACGTGTGGCGCTCATGACACGCCTCCGGCCGCGGTGGACGCCGGCGCCAGCATCCCGTGGTCCAGATGCAGGGTGCGCGGGCACAACTCCTGCAGGCCGGCGAAGTCGTGCGAGATGACGATGACGGTCAGGCCGGTGTTGTAGCGCAGGTCGGTCAGCAGCCGCAGCAGCCCGCGCTGACTGGCGGCGTCCAGACCGGCCAGCGGCTCGTCGAGGATGAGCGCCTTGGGCCAGCGGGCCAGCAGACCGGCGATCACCACCCGGCGCATCTGGCCGCCGCTGAGCTGGTCGACGCGGCGGCGTGCCAGTGACCCGTCGAGCCCGACGGTGGCCAGCGCCGACACCACCCGGGGGGTGTCGTGCGGCGAAAACCCTGCGGCCGAGGCGACTTCGAGATCCACCCGGCTGCGCAGCAACTGCAGTCGCGCCGCCTGGAACGCGATCGCTACGTCGCCGACGCATTCGTCGGCGGGAAGACCCTTGACCAGACACTGCCCGGCGGTCGGTGCGGTGAGACCCGCCATGATCCAGGCGAGCGTCGACTTGCCGGAGCCGTTGCCGCCATGGATCAACACGCCTTCGCCTTCGTTGATGGTGAAGCTGATATCGCGCAGCGCGGTCTTGGCCCACGGCGTCCCGTCGGCGTAGACGTGCCCGACACCGGCCAGTTGCAGTACCGGCTCGCTACTGCGCGCAATGGCGGGCCCCGGGTTGACGGTGGCCGTGGGCGCGGCGGCATGATCGACCATCACCATGTTGTCCACCGAGTCGCTGAGATTGACTGTGCGGTCGGCCAACTCGGCTTCGCTGTTGTAGTGGGTGATGTGCACCAGCGACATCCGGTGCCGCTCGGTGAGACCGGACAGCACCCCTAGCAGCGCGTCGCGGCCACGCTGGTCGACCATGGTGGTGATCTCGTCGGCGATCAGCATCGAGGGCTGGCGGGCCAGCGACGCGGCGACGGCGAGCCGTTGCAGTTCCCCGCCGGACAGCCCGCCGGTGTCGCGTTCCTCCATGCCGGCCAGACCCACTTCGTCGAGCAGTCCGCTGACGTCGGTCCGGGTTCCCGGCGGCAGTCCCCACACCACATCGTCGGCCACCCGGGTGCCCAGCACCTGACTCTCGGGGTGCTGCATGACGACGGCCGTACCGCCCAGCTCGCCGAGTCCCACCGCGCCGGGGCGCACGATGGCGCCGGAGGTCGGCTGCCGACCGCACAGCAGCAGCATCAGCGTGGTCTTGCCCGAGCCGTTGGCCCCGGTGATCGCGATGTGCTCGCCGGGCGCGATTGTCAGGTCCAGCGCTCGCAGCGCATCGTGGTCGGCACCGGGATAGCGGAACCGCGCCTGGCTCAACCGAGCCGGGACCGGATCAGGCGCACCGGTCTCGTCCGGGGCCTCCAGCTTGTGCACGTCGGGAATGCCGCGCAGCCGCTCCAACACCCGCGACAGCGCCCACCAGCCGACCACCGACACGATGATCATGGTGAGGATCGAGTAGCCCATGATCAGCACCGGCCAGTTCTTCAGGGCCACATCGAAGATCGCGCGGGTTTCGGCAACCGAATCCCTGAAGACTTCAAACTTGCCCAGGGCGGTGAGCATGCCGTCGACGTTGGCGGTCAGCGCCTCGAAGGTCAGGGTGCGCAGGCGCACCAGCACGGTCAACACAGCGATGATCCAGAGCCCGTTGAACACACCGGCGACGATGGACACCGCGATCACGGTGGCGGTACCGAGTCGGCGGCGTTTGATGATGCCAGTCATTCCGCCGACGTAGGCACAGTTCAGAACGACCATGAAACCGCTGATGCCGGCGATCAGGAAGGTGATGGTGGCCGCCGCGAACGCCGCAGCCAGCAGCACCCGCAGGCGGTAGCGGTAACCGAGCAACCCCATTGGGACCGCCACCAGCAGCGACACCCCCTGGGCGAAAGGCACGACGATCGACACGATGGCCAGCGCCGCGCTCAGCGCGCCCATCACCGCGGCCTGGGCCATCTCCACCGGGGTCAGCGCGCGGGGGTTTCGGCGGGACGTCGGATCGCGAGGTTGCTGCTCCGGCGCTTCCGGCCGGGTCGACGTCATTGCTCGATTCTGCCAGTCACCTTGGCCGTGAGGGTGGTCCGACCTGCCGCCAACTGTGTGCAACCATGAGGCGCATGGCTTCCCCGCCGCCCCGCCCGGGGCAGCCCACCGGCCCCGGGTCGGAGTTGCTGACGGTGGTGGCCCGGCTCAACCGGCTGGCCTCACAACGCATTCGCCTACCGCTGCCGTGGGCACAGGCCCGGCTGCTGGGGACCATCGAGGACCGCGGCGCGGCGCGCATCTCCGAACTCGCCGAACTCGACCACTGCTCGCAGCCGACCATGACCACTCAGGTGCGACGACTGGAGGGTGCCGGCCTGGTGACCCGCACGCCCGATCCGGAAGACGCCCGGGCGGTGCGAATCCGCATCACTCCCGAGGGCTCGGCGGTGCTGGCGCGGGTCCGCGCCGACCGCGCCGCGGTGATCGACCCGTTCATCGAGACGCTGTCAGATTCCGACCGGCGGGTCCTGACGGCCGCGGTGGGCGCCCTGCAGCGGTTGGTGGACGATCTCGCGGGCGGCGACTGATCACATCCAGACGACTGCCTGCTCGCTCTCCCGC
The DNA here is from genome assembly GCA_037129875.1 of Mycobacteriaceae bacterium. Lineage (GTDB taxonomy): Bacteria > Actinomycetota > Actinomycetes > Mycobacteriales > Mycobacteriaceae > Mycobacterium. Next base: position 719 of record JBAXUD010000079.1, on the reverse strand, counting down.
GGTTGGGCCAGCGGGTGTCCGGAACCGAGCAGGTTGCCGGTGATGGTGCTGCAGATGCGGTACATCGAGATGTCGAAGACGCTGTTGTTCATCGGTTGCTCAATGAAGTGTCCGAGGCGCTCGGCGACGACGAACGTCGTCATGAGCAATATCCCGACTGCAACGCTGCCCGGGTGGTGCGTGGTGCTGTCGAGCCGACTGAACGCCATGACTCCGAAGAACCACGCGATCCCCTGGATGAACAGGTCGTAGTGGATCGGCACCGGCTCGTTGCGAATCCGCTCCAGCCCGCTCTGCGCGGTGGCCGCGCCGGTGTTCGCGGTCATCAACAGAACCCGGGCCTGGGCGTCGATGTGACCGCCGGCGGCCAGGGTCTGGATGTCGGCGGCCTGCCGGTTGAGCAGATCCACCGCGTCAGCGTCGGCCGGGTCCTCCGGCGTCAGTTCGACCACCCCGGCCACCGGCGGGATCCGGCGCAACTCGGCGGCCAGCGTCCAGCAGTACCGCACCTGCCGGCGGCGCATGCGGTCCAGGATCTCGGCCACCTCCGGTGAACCGGAGTCGACGGACGTCAGTCCGTTGTGCAGGGTGCGGGAGTTGATGATGGTGGCGCCCCACAGGGTGCGCGCTTCCCACCAGCGGTTGTAGGCGGTGGTGTTGCGGAAGCCGATGAACACCGAGGCGCCGATGCCCAGCACGGACAACACCGCCGCGGAGTA
>JBAXUD010000078.1:0-10497 GCA_037129875.1 Mycobacteriaceae bacterium | reverse complement strand
CAGGCTCGCACTATCCGGTGCGGATCCCTGGGACGTGATGATCGGCGCCGTCTAATCGCCGACGAGGTCCCAGCCGGCCTCGTCGAGGAGTCGCTCTGGGTGGTGGTAGTCGTTCGTGCCACCGGCCAGGGGGATTTGAGGCGGTGGTAGCCATTCGCCGCTCCGTCGTCGGCAAACTATTTACCTCCACGACCGCCCGACACGGCCACGCGCCCGCCGACCGCCACCCAGGCCACGCGTACATGGGACCCAGTTCTATCGAAACCGTCGCTCCGGTCTACCGGGCTACGGGCACATGAAGCTGATCGGCGGGCATTGCCTGATAGTGATCGCCTCGATCGGCGGATTGTCCCCGTCCCAGATCGCGTCCGGTCGGCCCTGGGAGGTGACGTTGCCCATCCCGTATTGGGTCGCATACCAGGTGTGGCAGACGTTCCAGTCCCAGTCGAGGAGCGGGCTCACAATATAGGGCGGCTGCTTCGGGTCGCCGGGACACCACTGGTGCGGCTGGGACGTGTCCGCGTGGGCGATCCCCACACCCCACCCAGTGAGTGCGGTGCTCCCCGCCAGCAGTGCGGCCGCGAGGATTTGCTTTGTTGCGTGGGCCAGCATGATGGCCCTCCTTTCTTGGAAAGAAGTACGAGGATAGTCCGGGGTGAAACCAGCTGCATCGGCATCGCCTGGTCCGTGTGCGACCGCGCATCGATTAATGGCAGGGCTGCGATGGCCGAACCGGCAATGCTGCCTCCACCCCTAGAACCACCGCCGCCACCTCCGCCAGCACCGCCGCCGGCCTGGAACGCTCCAAGTTTAGCTCCCGGACTTGATGATCGGCACCGTCGGCGCTACCGCTGATTAGTCTCCGGTTAGTCTCCGGTTAGTCTCCGGCGAGATCCCAGCCGCCCTGTTCGAGCAGCCGTTCCGGATGGTGATAGTCGTTGGTGCCACTGGCCAGCGGGAGCTCCGGGGGTGGTAGCCATTCGGTGGTGCCGTCCCGGCGTTTTCGGGTTTTCCAGCCGCCGGCTGTAATCAGCTGGTGGTCTTGTCCGCAGGCGAATGTGAGGCGGTCGATGTTGGTGTGGCCGCCGTCGGCCCATTCGTCGACGTGGTGCACCTCGCTGAGATAGCCGGGCATGTCGCAGCCGGGGGCGGTGCACCCGCGGTCCTTGTTATGCAACACAATTCGTTGATCCGCCGAGGCGACCCGCTTACTGCGGCCCAGATAGATCGCCCGCTCGGTGTGCTGGTCGAACACCGCCAGGTAGTGCCAGGCGTGCGAGGCCATCCGGATCACATCGGACATCGGGAGCAGGGTACCGCCGGCTGTCACTGCGACGCCGGCTCCGGTCTGCAGCTGTTCCAGCGTTGCCGACACGATGAGGGTCACTGGAAGTCCGTTGTGCCGCCCCAGTTTCGGGTCGCCGAGTTGACCGCGCAGCAGAGCCGACAATGCGTCGTGTTGTCGCTGGGCGTGGCTACGGCTGTCCCGGTCGGCCACACCCTGGCCGGGCTCCCCGGACACCGTCGGACTCTGGTCCTCGGGGTTGCACATACCCGGGGCGGCGAACTTCGCCAGCCACGCGTCGAGCATGGCCCTCAGTTCCGGGGTCGCGACCAGTTTGCCAACACTCATCCCGTCGGGGCGCTGGCGTCCGCACCACAGGAATCCGCGCCGCAACGCCCGGTCACCGTCGGAGAATTTCCCGTCGGGGTTGAGGGTCAGCGCGAGTCGGTCGGCGACCTTCTCCAGCTGGTCGGGGCGCAAATGGGCGGCTTTCTCGGCGAGGAAGGCTTCGGCTTTCTCCACGGCGGCGGGGTGGATGTCCTCGGGCAGGTCGGTGAGGAACTTCTGGATGGCCCGCAAGTGCTCGATGTCGAGCGCACCGGCGTCCCAGGCTTTGGCGGTCGCCGGCAACGCGGCGGGGAGCACGTCACCGGTCAGCGTGGTCCGTGGCTGCAGTTGCCCGGCGTCGCGGATGCGCCGGCGCGCCTCGGCGGGGCTGATGCGCACCACATCGGCGATCACCTTCGCGCACGCCCCGCCCAGGGCCGCATCGCCGCAACGCGCCAGCGAACCGGCCACAGCGTAGGAGCGCGACCGGATACCCCGAGCCAGGGTCTCCAGCCGTTCCAGCGCCTCAAGCTGTTCGCGCACCGGCAGCGCGTCGGCATCGACGGCGGCCAGCAGCGCGACCCCTCGGCCGAGTGCCTCCAACGCCGATGCCATCGAACTCATGTTCGAAACATTACGCCGGACGGGTGACAACCAGACCCGGGTGGCGAGCGCCTGTGGATGAACCCGGGACTGTGGAGAACGCCTAACTTCCCGTCCAGTTCGGAGCCCGCTTCTCAGCGAAAGCGATCGCCCCCTCCTTGGCATCGTTGGACCCGAACACCGGCATGATGATTTTCATCTGCTCGCGCCACTGGTCCTCCGGGCTCCATCCGCGCGACTCCACGATGATCCGCTTGGTGGCCGCCACCGCCAGTGGGCCGTTGGCGGTGATCCGCTCGGCCAACTCGATAGCCGCCTGCAACGCGTGGCCCGGCTCGGCGAGCACGTTGACCAGGCCGAGATGATGGGCGCGTTCAGCCGGCAGGGTGTCGCCGGTGAGCGCCAGTTCCATGGCGATCTGGTAGGGAATGCGCTGCGGCAACCGGAGCAGCCCGCCGCCGGCGGCCACCAGCCCGCGCTTGACCTCGGGGATGCCGAACGCCGAATTCCGTGCCGCCACAATGAGATCGGTCGCCAGCGCCAACTCAGTCCCGCCGGCAAGCGCGTAACCCTCCACCGCGGCGATGAGCGGCTTGACCGGCGGCCGCTCGGTGAAGCCCAACCCGCGGCCCTTGACCGCCACGTTCTCCCCGCGCGCGAACGCCTTGAGGTCCATGCCGGCGCAGAACGTGCCACCCGCCCCGGTGAGGATGCCCACCGACAGCTCGGGGTCGTCGTCGAGCTGGTCCATCGCGGCGGCGAGCCCGTGGCTCACCGCGGCATTGGCGGCGTTCTTGGCCTCCGGCCGGTTGATGGTGATGATCAGGATCCGGTCGCGCTTGTCGATCAGGACCTCGGGCTGGGATGCGCTGGCTTCGCTCACGCAGGGAATCGTAATAATGGCCGTTATGGGCAATGAGGAGATTCACCCGGATCTGCGCAGGGTGGCGCGGTTCGTGCCGCGTCAGATCATCTACCCGTGGTCTCTGCCTCTGCTAAAGCGGATGCCCACCCTGCGCCCGGCGAAGAACGAGGGCGTCGAAGTGCTGACCATTCCCTCCGGCGCCGGAGTCCGGCTCTACCGGCCCGCCGGCGCGAACGGCGCCATCCCGGCGCTGCTGTGGATCCACGGCGGCGGATACCTGATCGGCAGCCCGGAGCAGGAAGACGCCCTGTGCCGCCGCTACGCCGAACAACTGGGGGTTGTGGTTGCCGCGGTGCGCTACCGGTTGGCGCCGCAGCATCCCTACCCCGCTGCGCTGGAGGACTGCTACAGCGCACTCACCTGGCTGGCCGGCCTGCCCGGCGTGGACGCGCACCGGATCGCCATCGGCGGGGCGAGCGCGGGCGGCGGCCTGACCGCCGCACTGGCGTTCCTGGCCCGCGACCGCGCGGAGGTGACCCCGGTGCTGCAGGTGCTGTCCTATCCGATGCTCGACGACCGCACCGTCGACCCGGCGCGAGACAAGCCGGGATTCCGGCTGTGGAACACCGCCAGCAACCGGATCGGCTGGACGTCCTACCTCGGCGGCGCGGATCCGTCGATCGCGGTGCCGGCCCGGCGCGACGATCTGGCCGGTCTGCCGGCTGCCTGGATCGGCGTGGGGACGCTGGATCTGTTCCACGACGAGGACCTGGCCTACGCCGGTCGGCTCACCGCCGCTTCAGTGCCGTGCCAGGTGTACGAGGTGCCCGGCGCATTCCACGGATTCGACGGCCTCGCCCCCAAAGCGCTTGTTTCGCAGAGCTATTTCGACAGCAACTGCGCGGCCCTGCGCGCCGCCATGGCACTGGTCGGGTGATCGATGTCCACTGCACTCAACTCCGAACTGCGTGCCCTGCGCGACGCCGTCGCCGACCTGCTCGCCAAGCGCTCGCCAGAGGCGGAGGTGCGCCGCCTGATGGCCGACGACACCGGTTACGACACCGGTGTCTGGGCAGAGTTGGCCGCCATGGGACTGCTCGGCCTGACGATCCCCGAGGAGTTCGGCGGAACCGGGGCGGGGTCGGCGGAACTGGCCGTGGTGAGCGAGCAGATGGGCGGCGCACTGCTGTGCGCGCCGTTTCTGTCCGCCGCAGTTCTGGCGCCCTGTCTGCTTCTGGGCCTTGGCGATACCGCTGAATGCGCCGAGGCACTGCCCCGGATCGCCGCGGGTGAGTTGATCACGACCGTGGCGTTCGCCGAAACCGGCGACGCCCGCCCCCCGCAGCATCAGCAGACCGTGGCGGCCGACGACGGCGACGGCTGGTCGTTGACCGGCGAGAAGACCTACGTCCTCGATGCGACCAGTGCCCAACGATTCTACGTCCTCGCCCAGAGCGGTTCCGGCACAGGGATTTTCGCCGTCGATCGCAACGCGCCCGGCCTGTCGGTCTCTGTATTGACCACCGTCGATCAGACCCGTAAGCAGGGCGTGCTCATCCTTTCGGATACCCCCGGACGGCTGGTCGGCACCGTGGGCGCCGGTTCAGCGGCTCTTGAGGCGGCATTGGATCGCTCGGCGATCGCACTGATCGCCGAGCAGGCCGGCGGTGCGATGCACGCCATGCAGATGGCAGTCGACTACGCCCGCACCAGGTTCCAGTTCGCCCGGGCGATCGGGAGTTTCCAGGCCGTCAAACACATGTGTGTCGACATGCTGCTGGAGGCGCAGTCGGCGGTGTCGGCCGCACGGCACGTGGCCGCGGCGTTCGACACCGGAGAGCCCGACCGGCTCACCGATCTGGCTCTGGCACAGGCGTTTTGCTCGGAGGCATACGTGAAGACGGCTGCGACGACGATCCAGGTGCACGGCGGCATCGGCTTCACCTGGGAGCATCCCGCGCACCTGTATCTGCGCCGCGCGCGCACCGACGCGCAGATCTTCGGTGATCCGGCGTGGCACCGTGAGCGGTATGTGCGGCTTCGAGAGGAGATCTCATGAACGACCTGGATGACGATCAGATCCGCGCGGACATCAGAGGCTGGCTGGCACAGAACTGGGACCCCGCGCTGGACCGGGCGCAGTGGACTCGTCGGGTGTTCGATGCGGGCTGGTCGGCGCCGAGTTGGGAGCCGCAGTGGGGCGGGCGGAGCCTCACCGAGGCCCAATCACGCATCGTGGCACAGGAATTCGTTGCCGTCGGAGCCCGGGGAAGCGGCATGGACCGCTCCGATCTGCTGGCCTGCACACTGCACGACCTGGGCACCGAGGAGCAGCAGTCGCGGCTGATCCCGCCGTCGGTGCGCGGCGAGACCCGCTGGTGTCTGCTCTACAGCGAACCCGGCGCCGGTTCCGATCTCGCCGGGCTGCGCACCCGGGCCGACCGCGACGGTGACGACTGGGTGGTCAACGGCCAGAAGGTGTGGACTTCGTTCGCCAAGGCCGCCGACTACGGCCTGCTGGTCGCCCGGACGGACTGGGATGTGCCCAAGCACAAGGGAATCAGCTTCTTCATCTTCCCGATGCGCCAACCCGGGGTGGAAGTCCGGCCGATTCACCAGATCACCGGTGAGTCGGAGTTCAACGAGGTGTTCATCACCGACGCGCGCGTGCCGCACGCCAACCTGGTGGGCGAACCCGGCGGCGGCTGGCCGGTGCTGCAGTTGGCGCTGGCCTACGAACGGCGGCTGATGGGCGATCTGGCCCGCACCTCCCGCGCGAGCCGCGACCTCAAGCCCGACGCCGACAGCCTGATCGGCATGGCGCGCGCTGCCGGAAAACTCGGCGACTCCGCCATCCGCCAGGAAATCGCCCGGGTCGGGGCCTACGCGGCCGTCAACCGCTGGAACACCCAGCGGGCAAAGGCGACCAGCGACCGGGCCGAGGCCGCCACCCTGATGGCGCTGGGCAAGATCGCCATGTCGCGGATCCTGCATGAGACCGCTGCCGTGCAGACCGAGATCGTCGGGCCGGAGTCGATGCTCGCGGGCCCGGAGAACCCCGTGGGTGACGCAGTCACCTTCCGCACGCTCAACGCCTACTTCACGTCGATCGGCGGCGGGACCGACCAGATCCAGCGCAACATCGTCGGCGAACGGGTGCTGGGCCTGCCCAAGGAACCGGAGCCCTTCAAGGACGCCCCATTCCGCGACCTGCCCACCGGTGCCTGACTCCTGTTCGAACAGCCGCAGACGGGACGCCAATGGCGTCGAATCATCAGCGGAAGTGCAGGACGTCGCTTCCCCAGGCCGCGCGGATCTCGGCGTCGGCGTCATAGACGACACGATCGGTGCGGTCGATGATCAGACACGCCCGGTCGGCCTCCTGATACGGCGTCCACTCCGGCTCACCCGGCACACCGATCGGTTTGGCGTGGGTGGCGAAGTTGACCCATCGGGTGCGGATCCGCTTGGACACCGCCTTGGCGGTCTTGGTGCCGCCGAGCTTCAGCGTGACGTCCTTGGGCGCACCGAGAGTGCCCCAGACATAAGGCAATTCGGTGGCGTGCGCCGCACCGACCAAGAGCAGCTTCATCAGCGGGCTGGCGTAATCGAACCGATAGAGGTAGACCGGCGCCACCCGGCTGTGTCCTTCGGAGAACCAGACCGACGGCATCCGGAACCCGACGTCGCTGCCAATGCTGAGCGAGCGCGCCTTCCCCCGGTAGGCCGACCCGAGTTTCTCCTCGGTGGGCAACTGCAGGTCGGGCTGCTCGGCGGCGATCTCGTTGAACATCGACGTGATGGCGCGCGGGGTGATCGGCAGCAACGGTGAGCGCATCAGCCGGAACAGCGCAGCCTCGTTCTTGTTGGTGCCGATGACCAGGGGCACCGGATGGGTCTTGCCTTCGCGGGCAAGTTTCATCGGGTAGTCGTGCAGCAGGTCGCCATCGACGATCGGCACGAACGCCAGGGTTCCCGGATTGCGCACGGGGACTTCGTCGAAGACCTTCTTGGTGGCCGACAGCAGCGCGGGGACGTCGACCTGGGCAAGCCGGTCCGGCTGTGACGCAGGGATTCCCAGATGCTCGAGCACCTGGTGGGTCACCCGCTGAGCGCGGTTGTGGTCATAAACCGATGTGGCAGGCGAACTCTGGGCGATCGCGGTGTTGAACAAGCCCTCGGCCGCGGGGACCGCAAGCAAGGTCGTCACGATTCCGGCACCGGCCGACTCGCCGAACACCGTCACCCTCGACGGGTCGCCGCCGAACGCGGCGATGTTGTCGCGAACCCAGCGCAACGCGGCCAGCACGTCGCGCAGGCCGATGTTGGAGTCGAACCGTCCTCCGCCGGCCAGATCGGACAGATCGAGAAAGCCGAACACCCCGACCCGGTAATTCAGCGAGACGATCACGACGTCACCGCTGCTTGCCAGCCGACGCCCGTCGTAGAGCGGCTGACTGCTGGACCCGAGGACGTACGCTCCGCCGTGCAGCCACACCATCACCGGCTTGCCGGCTCCGGGGAGGGTTCCCGAGGGCGCCCAGACATTGACGAACAGGCAGTCCTCGCTCTCCGCGGCGCCGAGGTCCAGGGGAAAATTGGGCACCGGCGGCTGCGGGCAGACGCCGCCGTAGTCGTCGGCGTCGGCGACTTCGGTCCACGGCTGCGGGGGCTCGGGGGCACGGAACCGGAGATCACCGACCGGGGGTGCCGCGTACCGCACGCCCTTCCACGACATCGCGGTGCCATCGTCGATGCCCCGAACCGGGCCGTAGACCGTGTCCACGACGGGGTGATGGATCGGCATTGATCCTCCTGATCGCCGTAACGACGCTGATGTTACCCGCCGGTAATGGCCCTAGAAGTGCAGCGCGGTGTAGCGCCAGTCCAAAACCGGCCGGTCAGCGCACCCGTCGCCGTCGACGTAGACCTGCGAACGCAGGCTCAGCACACCCCCGCGGTCGCCGGGCAGCGGGTCGGCCCGTTCGATATGCAGGTCGCTATAGAGCGTGTCGCCCTCGGCCACCGGCCCGGTGTGGTCACAGGACTGCCAGCCCAGGACGGTGACGAGGTTCGGCAGCAACCGGGTGGCCTGGGCCAGGGCAAGGCCGATGGTATGCCCGCCGTACACAAGGCGAGTGCCTCCGGCGCGCCGATCATGATGGGTGGCAGCGATATTCAGTGTCAGCCGGGCCAGCTCCGGCGCGGAACTGACGACGTCGCCGGTGCTGCGCAGCACCGAACCGGCGAGGCCGGGGTGGAAGTGCGGGCCCGGAACCAGACGGCGGAACCCGTCGGCGTTCCAGTGCTGTGTCGGGTCGGCGACGGGTGCGGGCCCGGTGCCGATTGCCGAAAGGTCGTCGTCGTGGCCGGTGTCGTGGCCGGTGTCGTGCCCGGTTTCGTGACCGCGCTCGGCAGCATCCGGGCTCAGCGGCAGCATCGCGCAGCGGTGGAAGTCGAGCACCAACTGCCCGATCTGGTCGACGGTGGTCATCCGCAGCGCCGCCAGGCCGGTGGGGATGCGGCCGGGCTTGCGGCTGTTCTGCTTGAGTCCGACCACCTCGGTCCGGGTGAACAGGGTGTCGCCGATGAACGGGAAGCGGTGGAACGTCACGCCGCGGTAGAACAGATTGGCTTTGACTCGCTGGGTCGCCAGCGTGGACTGGCCGATCGCGATGTCGCAGACCAGCGCGGGGTGCGCCATCAGACCCTGCACACCGGTCACCGCATGCGTGAGTTCGGCGTCCAGCGCCAACCGCAGGCGATCGCCCAGGATCGCCTGATGTGCAGCGGCGACACCGGGGGTCAGCGTCATCGACGGCGCCCAATCAAACACCTGACCGACAACGAGGTCGTCGAAATAGGGTCCGCTCACAGCTGACAAGTCTGTCATCACGGCCGCCTCTGTCATCATGGCCCCGTCTGTCATCATGGCCAAGATGCCGGGACTCAACGACGAAGAGACGCTGCTGGTCGGGACCGTTCGCGCGTTCGTCGATCGCGAGGTCAAACCCACTGTCCGCGAAGTCGAGCACGCCAACACCTATCCGGAGGCGTGGATCGAGCAGATGAAGAGGATCGGCATCTACGGCCTGGCCATCAGCGAGCGTTACGGCGGATCGCCGGTGTCGATGCCCTGCTACGTCGAGGTCACTGCAGAACTGGCACGCGGCTGGATGAGCCTGGCCGGCGCGATGGGCGGACACACCGTGGTGGCCAAGCTGATCGAGACCTTCGGGACCGACGAACAGAAGCAGAACTATCTGCCCCGGATGGCGACCGGCGAGTTGCGGGCCACCATGGCGCTGACCGAGCCCGGCGGCGGGTCAGACCTGCAGAACATGGGATGCGTGGCACGCCGCGACGGTGCCGACCTGATGATCAGCGGATCCAAGACGTGGATCAGCAATGCTCGACGTTCCGGCCTGATCGCCTTGCTGTGCAAGACCGATCCCCACGCCACCCCCCGGCACACCGGCATCTCGGTCGTGCTGGTCGAGTCCCCCCCTGGGGCTTCTCCGGACGGCCTCACAATTTCGCGCGATCTGCCCAAACTGGGCTACAAGGGCATCGAGTCCTGCGAACTGGTTTTCGACGGCTGCCGGGTGCCGGCGGCGGCGATCCTCGGCGGCGAACCCGGCAAAGGCTTCGCCCAGATGATGAAAGGCCTTGAGACAGGACGGATTCAGGTGGCCGCCCGAGCGTTGGGGGTGGCGACCGCCGCACTGGAGGACGCCCTGGCCTACGCCCAGACCCGGGAGAGTTTCGGCACTCCGATCTGGCGCCACCAGTCGGTGGGCAACTACCTTGCCGACATGGCGACCACATTGACCGCCGCCCGCCAGCTCACGCGCTACGCGGCGCAGCGCTATGACAGCGGCGAACGCTGCGACATGGAGGCGGGCATGGCAAAACTGTTCGCCTCGGAGGCGGCGATGGAGATCGCGCTGAATGCCGTCCGGATCCACGGGGGGTACGGCTACTCAACGGAGTACGACGTGGAACGCTATTTCCGCGACGCACCGCTGATGATCGTCGGCGAGGGCACCAACGAAATCCAGCGCAACGTCATCGCCGCCCAACTGGTGGCCCGCGGCGGTCTGTAGGTCAAAGTCTGTAGGTCAATACGTCGGCTGTGTCGACGCGGCGAGGATGCCGAACACGAAGAGCACCACGTAGAACAGCACCCCGAGCACCCACAGCGCGGTGCCGATGATGCCCATGATGAAGCCGGCCTGGGCCTGCCCGCGGGCGCCCCACCGGCCCCCGGAGGCGTCGATCTCCCGCACCGACTTCCGCCCCAGCCAGATGGCGAACGGCGAGGCGAGGCCGCAGCACACCAGACCCAGGATTCCCAGCACCATCGACGTCACAGCCTGCGGATGGTCCGGAGGTCGCATCGGATACACCCCGGGAT
>JBAXUD010000077.1:0-10713 GCA_037129875.1 Mycobacteriaceae bacterium | reverse complement strand
AGCAGATGCGGTATTGGTCGTTGATGCGGATGCTGTGCTGGCCCTTGCGGTCACCGACCAAGGCTTCGCGACGGTTGCCGGGCGGCATTCTGAGGTCACTGATCTGGTTGGCCGCGTTGAGCATCAGAAGCTTCTGGAGCGCTCGATCGCTGAGTTCCGAACTGTACATCCGCGAGCAGCTGCGCATGGCACTCCCGGAGGACCTCGACTGGGTCACTCCCCATAGCTTCCGGCGAGCAGTTGCGAGCCGGCAGAACCCCTTGCCCCTTCACATCGTTGGTATCCAGGATCGCCCGATTGCGCTCTATCTCCAACACCGCCGCGGGTGATGTTTTGGTAGGTCATTCGAGGTCCTGGCCGACGTTGCAAACCGCGCGTAGCCGAGTATCGCCAGCAGGGTAACTTGCCACGATTCACTCGAGCAGGGTAACCTGCATTCGTGGAGATCGCGGACGCCGCCGAAAACACGGCGTCGGTGACCTGGACATCGAGCACGCGGTGCGCAACGCCATCCGTGTGCTCAACCAGGGCGACCGCGACCTCTACATCGGCGCCGACCGAGCCGGCCGGCTCCTTGAAGTCGTCGTCGTCGATGACGATGGCCAACCCGTAGCCATCCACGCCATGACGCTTCGATCCAAGTTTTACGAGCACCTATAGAGGATGGCCATGCCCCGTACCCGTGAACAACTCCAACAGGCCGCCGCAGACGCAGAGCAGTGGCTCGACTCACTCGACCCGGCGGCCATCGCCTTGCCGGATGCTGCCGCCAGCCGTCTGCGCCGTATCGTCGCCGCCGTCCGCGCAGCGGCGACGAGCCAGGTCGAGCTGGCCGATGCCGTGGCCGACGCCCGTGAGCACGGTCACACGTGGACGCAGATCGCCGCCATGCTCGGGACCAGCCGACAGGCCGCCCAGGAGCGCTACAGCGAACCGGCTCAGCGCCCATAGCGAGATCGGCCACGGTGCACAGCTATCGTTCCGGCCATGATTCGCCGCAGGCAGCAGGGGTACCGACAACTGCGCCGCGCTGTCGACGGTGAACACCACGATCCAGGTGTTGTTCCCCTTCGTCGGCGACACGACTCCGATGTCCAGGAAGCCGGGGAAGGTCGGCGGCCTTGGCGTTCAAGGCGGCGCGTAGATTCGCGTACGCCTTCTCCTCACCCGGATTGACCCTGGCCATCACCAACTCGGAGGAATTGGGCATTGGGGACTACTTGGTGTCACACCCCGTCGTAGGCGGCCTCGGCCAAGTCGGGGCGGTACTGCTCGATCCGGATCTTGCGCGGGCTGTACGGCTTGGCGAAATCTTTGTATTGGAACTCCTCGTCAAACCCGATCTCGCTGGGAGCTGCGAGGTCGTTGGCGAAGTGCACGGCGTCGATGCGCGCCCAGGAGATGGCACTCATGCACATGGGACATGTGCTGCGCTGATGTAGATCTCATGTCCCATCAACATCTTTGCGCGCTGAGGCACTAAATCCGGTGACCCCTCCGGTCGCGGAACTCCAGCAGGGACTCATTGACGTGCTCGACGGAGATCGAAGGCGCCCCCGGAATCAATGCGGCACAGGCTTTCCGGATCGTCTCGATCTCCGCGTGCGCGGTGATGTCGCCAGTCAGAAGAACTCTATTCTGCCCGCGCGCGACGATCTCACCGTCTTTGACGATCACCGCCCCGAAAGGGCCACCCCATCCGTTGACGACCGACTCCTCCGCGAGCCGGCACGCTTCGGCCATAAGTTCTTCCGGTGCCACCTTCGCCATCTGCGCTCCGCCGTCTTCTGCTCGCTGCTCGAGTTAAAAAAACTACTGCTTCGTTGACGGAACCCACCGTCGTTCTGTTCAGAGTCCGCGCCGCACAATGGAATAGTGACCGGTGTCCCATCACCGCTAGCGGGGCGCCGGATGGGTGCCTGAGTGGATCCCGGGAAGGGGTCGAGGATGAATCCCAACAGAACTCGTCGCTGGGGAGCGGCAGCGTCGGTGTTGACGCTCGCCGCGGCGGTGCCGGTGCTAGCGGATCTGCGCCACACGCCCGAACCGCAGCCGAACGTCATCGCCGGTCCCTACGCATCGCTGCTGGCCGCATCGGCCGACCTCGGCCCTGCCCGGAACGGGCATGTGCAGTTGACCGCAGCGCTGCGTAGTCCTAGCCGCCCCGACGTCCTGTACGCGTGGGCATCTCGGCATGATCTCCAGGTGCGGTGGGAGCCCGGCCGGGCCTGGGCGATCATTGACGGCGCGCCCGCCTCGGTCGGCACCGCCCTGGATGTCGCGGTGCGCGACTACCGGGGACGACTCGGTCAGGTCTTCTACGCTTCGCCGCAGCAGCCCGCGGTGCCCGATTCGCTGCGCGGCGAGGTCGCGGAACTGGGGCGCATCCTGGGCTACACACCGCATCGCGAAGCCCGCCCGCCGGAGCCACCGGCGGACGTTCCTGATCAGGGCATCGCTCCCGATGCTCTGGTGCGCACCTATAACGCCTGGCCGCTGCGGCAGGCCGGTTATACCGGTAAAGGCATGACGGTCCTGGTGTTCGCCTTCGACGGTTTCGATCAGGACGACCTCGACGCGTTCGCGGTCACATTCGACCTGCCGAAGTTCACTCCGGAAGTGCTGGGCGACAAGCCAACCCAGCGCAGCGGTGAGGCCACCATGGATCTCGAGGCCATCCACGCCATCGCACCCGATGCCACGACGGTCCTGGTCAACGCTCGTCCGACGGTCGTGGGTGACGGCTCCTACGAGAAAATCGGGCAGATGATGCAGGACGCCCGCCGCCGCTACCCCGGTGCGGTGTGGAGCTTCTCCATCGGCTGGGGTTGCGACAAGATCGTCACCGCCGCAGACCTGCTTCCGGCTCGAACCGCACTGGCTGCCGCTCAACGCGACGGCACGACCGCGTTCAACGCCAGCGGCGATCTCGCCGGCCTGGAGTGCAAGGGCGGCGATGACTGGTCCTCACCACCCGGACCGGACGACATCGGACTCGATGCCGTCGCATCGGTTCCGGAGATGACCAACGTCGGCGGAACCAGCCTGTCCACCGATGCCAACGGAGAATGGCTGGCCGAACAGTCCTGGTTCGACCCCGCCCTATCCCACGGCACCGGTGGCGGGGTGTCGGCGCTATTCGAGCGACCGATCTGGCAGACCGGACTGAACGTGACCTACGGCCCCGGCAGGCATCGCAGCACCGCAGACTCTGCGACCGTCGGGGCGGCCCACCGCCTCACCCCCGATATCGCCGCACTCGCTGATCCGTTCACCGGGATGAAGATGGTGTTCGGCGGTCAAGTGGTAGTCGGCGGCGGAACCTCCCTGTCTGCGCCCATCTGGGCCGGATTCACCGCGATCATGAACCAGTACCTCACTGAGAACGGCGGACACGCGCTGGGCGACCTGAACCCCTTGCTCTACGAAATATCCGAGGGCGCAAGGCTACCGGCGTTCCACGATGTCACCCTCGGCGGCAACGCCGTGGATGATGCGGGGCCCGGCTATGACCTGGTCACCGGCCTCGGCACACTCGATGTCGACAACCTGGCCCGGGACCTGTTGTCACTGCAGAAGACGATCGGTAGCCGATGAACATGGACTGCCCCGACTGCGGTCTGGCGGTGCCCGCCGGCGTGTTCTGTGGCAACTGCGGCGCTTATCTGAATCCACAGCCGGGAGACGGCCCGAAGTGGTTGCGTCCCAAAGCGTTCTGTGCGGCACCCGATCAACACGTTCTGCGCCCTTCGGTCGCCAGTTCGCTGTTCCCGCACCTGTCGCAGTTCCCCGGCCCGGCGCTCAATCTGGGTCTGGTCCTGGTGCTGGCCGCGATGGCCCTCGCCGTGTCGCTGAGACTGCCCGGCGCTCTGATCACCATCGCAACGCTCGGTCTGCCTCTTCTGCTCCTGATCTATTGGCGACAGTCCGGTATCTACCGCGACTTCCCCCGTGGCGTCCTCATGACCACCGCCCTGTTGGGCATCGCTATCGGCGTGGGTTGGGTTCTACTGGCTGGCAACCTGATATTCCGCGAGACCGGCGACGCCTTCGACGCGGGCATCGCCGGTGATCGAGTACTCCGCGAAGGACTCGGAGTAGCTCAAGGCGGGGTGCTGCTCATGATGGTTCCCGCTGTGGCCGCGCGCATACTGCGGCCAGCAGTACGAGGATCGTTGAACGGCTACATCATCGGCGTCGTCGGGACCCTCAGCTTCACTGCGGCAGCGACATTCACCCGACTGGCCCCGCAGTTCGCTGCGGGGCCGGTCGCCACCGGCGAGTCCGTTCCGAACCTCTTGATCGAAGCGGGAATCAGGGGCGTGACGATTCCGCTGACCGCGGCATGCGCCGGCGGACTGATCGGGCTCGCGCTGTGGTTCACCCGGCCGTCGCAGAACTCACGCCTGAGTCGAGGCGCGTTGATCGCGGTACTGACAACCTTTTCCGCCGTGACACTCACGGTTTACGGGATCGTGGGCGCGGTCGACTCCTCCGGCGTTCCGCACTACCTGATGCTGCTGGCCCACATCGCAATGGCGATTGTGGCGCTGGTGACTCTGCGCATCGGACTGCAACTGGCGCTGCTCTACGAAGAGCACGATCCGCCAACCGGTGAACCCCTGCTGTGTCTGCACTGCAGAAATGTCGTTCCCGAGATGCCGTTCTGCCCGGCCTGCGGTGCGGCCAACAGCGCGTCGTCGCGAGCGTCCCGGGCAGAGCGACGCGACGCGCGTCCGGCAACCTTTGCGACACAGCAGGATCTTTCGGCTGGTGACCGACCGGCTCTCTGGCCCGGCTATGCACTACCTGCCGAGACCTACAGTTGCGGGCCGCTGTCCCGGTTCTCCAGCCAGCGTTTGCTGGGTGTCTGGAGCGCAGGCATCGTTGCGGTGGCAGCGCCGCTGATCGGCGTATCGGCACTCGTCTCGAATCCGACCGTTCGTTACAACTGCCCGCCCGACTGCGGACGTCCCCCGTTTGGTACGCCGGTTGCCACCAACCCACGTTATACCGCACCGGGTGGCGAGTTTTCGGTGTCCTATCCTGCACCGGGCTCGGCCTATGACACCAAATTCGACGACGACGGCATCACTGCGCGGTTCACCGCCGGGGACGGCGGCACCCTGCGAATGTTGGGCAAACCGGCGGCAGGGCGCACGGCGAAAGAGATCGTCGAACGTTTCGTTGACCTGAATTTTCCGAATGCCCGCACAGCCTACGAAGTCCCCAACGCCATGGTGGGTTACCAGCCCGGGTATGGAGAAGTCGCTGATCTCTGGCCGCAGGACGGCGATGCCAGCTACCGACATCTGCGGGTGATCGTATTGGCCGCGGTGAAAAACGATGAGGGCCTGATCATCGCCGCAGTCGGGCCTTATCGTAAATTCGGCCCGGAAGCAGGGCCGGGAAAGCCCTCGGGGGCCAACCTCCAACTGGCTGAAGATATGGGCAAATACATCAACAGCTTCCGATGGCGGGGCGACCCTCCGCGCTGAGCGCCTCATCAGCCTTACCGGATTCAAGACCGCCGCCGCCGAGGCCTGGGAGAGATTTCGCGGATACTGTCAGACCAGTGCCAGCACTGCTTCCTGGTGCACGCCGGCTCACGAGACCGGGAGGGTCCGTTTTCGATGATGCGTATACGAAGCTGGTCTGCTGGAATCAGTCATTCCCAGTGGCTTCACGGGCCTTGCCCGTCTAGATCGCCGTCATCAGAAATCCACTTCGGAATGGATTGCCGAGCTTCCTGAGTGATTGCCAGCAATGAGGATCCCCCCGCGAACTCCAACGTCACCTGGCGTTCACCCATAAGGCCACGGCGGCCAGGCTTTTCAAGTTGTGGAGCGAATTGAAAGTAGCGGATTTCGAGGAATTCCGCCCCTCGCCGAGCGACGTTTCCCGCGGCAAGTCCCGCCTGGCCGCCGCCGATGACCACGGCGTCGACGTCGTCGCCGTTCACCTGTTGACCGCTATCGGGTGGCGGTGTCGCGGGCGCCGGCAAGTGCTTGCAGTGCGGGGATGCCGACGGGTTCAACGGCGAGCAGTGGGACGATGGCGATACGGTCGGCGTAATCGTCTCGCACTGTGTCGATTTGGGCGATTTCCGCGGCGGCGCGGCGGCGCAGCAGCGGCGAGGTGGGTTCGGCGGCGGCAAGGGAGTTGTTGATGACCCAGGCCCACGGGTGGATCTGGGCACGTTCGAGTTCGCTGTTGAGGCCGGCGGCTTCCAGGACAGGGGTGGTTTCGGCGAGGGTGACGATGATGACTTTGGTCTGCTCGGGGTCCTGCAGCCGCATCAGGGGTGTGGTGAAGGGGCGGTCACCGAGTTGGCGGGCGACTTCGCGGTGATAGGAGCCGGTGGCATCCAGCAGCAGCAGAGTGTGTCCGGTGGGTGCGGTGTCCACGACGACGAAGTGGCGGCGTGATTCGCTGATGACTTTCGAGAATGCTTGGAAGACAGCGACTTCCTCGGTGCACGGGGATCGCAGGTCCTCGGCGAGCATCAGGCGGCCCTGCTCGTCCAGACTCGCACCTTTGGTGGCCAGGACATGCTCGCGGTAGACGCGGCTGGCCTCGACGGGGTCGATGCTGGAGACGGTCAGGTGCTCCAGCGTCCCGTGCAGGGTGTCGGTGAGATGGCCGGCGGGGTCAGTGGTGGTCAGGTGAACCGGGTGGCCGCGCTGCGCCAGTGCCACGGCGATTGCGGCGGCAACAGTGGTCTTGCCGACACCGCCCTTGCCCATGCACATGATCAACCCGTTGTCGCCGACGGCGATCTGGTCGACGAGCGCGGCCAGCGGCGCATCGGGCACCTCGACCGCCGGCTCGTCGGGCTGGCCGGTGGTGGTATCGGGGGTGAACAGTGTTGCCAGAGAGTCGATTCCGACGATGTTGGTCGCCTTGAGATCCACCAGATCCAGGGGCAGCGCCCGCAGCTCCTCGGGAAGGGCGGCGATTGCGGCCTGTTCGCGGCGGTAGATCGCCGAGGCCAGTGGGTCGCTGTCATCGGTGGGTGCGGGCAGGACGCCGTTGATCACCACGTACTGATGGTTCAGCCCGATTGCGGCCAGTTCCCGGTGGGTGCGGGTGATCTCGGTCAGGGTCGAGGTCTGGGCGCGGGCCACCAGAACCAGGCGGGTGCGGGCCGGGTCAGCCAGCGCATCGACGGCGGCGGCGTAGACGGCACGCTGTTTCTCAAGTCCGGCCAGCGGGCCCAGGCAGGAGGCGTCGCCCTTGCCCTCGTTGAGGAAGTCCGTCCACGAACCGGGCAGTTGCAGCAGCCGGATGGTGTGCCCGGTCGGCGCGGTGTCGAACAGGACGTGGTCGAACTGCCCGATGCGTCCCTCGGAGTCGGTGAGCAGTTCGGTGAACTCGTTGAACGAGGCGATCTCGGTGGTGCACGACCCGGAGAGTTGCTCGGTGATCGAGGCCACCTCCGCCTCGGGCAGCAGACCGCGTACGGGTCCGACGATTCGTTCCCGATAGGCCTCCGCCGCCTGATCGGGGTCGATCTCCAGGGCCGACAGCCCGGCCACCGCGGGGATGGCGGTGATGGTGTTACCGATCGTCAGCCCGAAGACCTGCCCGACGTTGGAAGCGGGGTCGGTGCTGACCAGCAGCACCGACCTGCCTTGGCCGGCCAGGGTGGTTGCGGTGGCACACGCGATGGAGGTCTTGCCCACCCCACCCTTGCCGGTGAAGAACAAAAAGCGCGGCGGATGGTCTAGGAACTTCATCGGGTGCGGGTCCTCTGGTTGGTGATCGGAGTTCAGCAACAGCTTGAATCGGCGCCGCCGCAGCATCCGCCGGCTGGCGTGGTCGTATCGGTGATCCCCAGGGTGTTGATGCCGGCCCAGCTCGCCAGTTGGGCCCGGTCGGGGTAGCGACCGGTCATCGCGGTGACCCCGTCCACGAGGATCAAGGGAAGCCCGGCCGAACCGGACAGATGCAGGAAGGCCTTGGCGGCGTCGTTGGCGGCGAAGGCCTGCGGTTCGCTGGCCAGGTTGTAGCGGGCGATGTCACCGCCGCGGCCGCGGATGAAGTCCATGTCGGCGGAAAAGGTGACCAGTTGCTGGTCGACGTCCTCCCCGCACACACCGGTGGCGCAGCACAGGGCCGGCTCGAATACCTCGATCTTGCTCATCGGATCTCCTTCTCGGGTTGGGGCACAGGTGAATTGAGTTGTTCAGCGAGATGCTGGACGTGGGTGGCGATGTCGTCGCGGACCAACCGCATCCGTTCGATTCCCTCGATCCCGCGCTCGGAGGGCTCATCGGTGTCCCAATTCTCAAACCGCGTCCCGGGGACCGGCTCCACGTGGGCCTCCCTGCCTAACGTCACCACCACATCGACGTGACGCAGGAGGCCTGGGTCGATCGGTTTGGGGTGCTCGCCGGTGATGTCGACACCGACTTCGAGCAGCGACTGCGCCGACAGCGCACTGATCGCCGCACCCGGCGAAGTGCCTGCCGAATACACGTCGATCTGGTCGCCGGCGACCTTGCGCATCAGCCCGGCAGCCATCTGAGACTTCCCGCCGTTCTTCACGCAGACGAACAACACCGAGGGTTTCGTCACGAGTCACGTTGGGCAGGAAGAAGTTCGGCGACCAGGGCCTGCACGCGGGTCTTGATCTCGTCGCGGATCGGGCGCACCGCGTCGATGCCCTTGCCGGCCGGATCCTCCAGTGCCCAGTCGCGGTAGCTGATACCGGGGAACACCGGGCAGGCGTCCCCGCATCCCATCGTGATGACCACATCGGAGGTCTCGACCGCTTCGTGGGTCAGCAGTTTCGGCGACTGACCGGAGATGTCGATACCGACCTCGGCCATCGCCTCGACCGCCGCCGGATTGATGCGAGGGCCCGGATCACTACCCGCGGAGCGGACCTCGACTGCGTCACCGGCCATGTCGCGCAGGAAACCAGCGGCCATCTGGGAACGGCCGGCGTTGTGGATGCAGACGAATAACACGCTGGGACGAGAAGCCATGGCGGTTGAAGCCTTTCTTGTGGGGGTCCGGGAGAAGCGGTTCAGTTCTGGACGGTCACCGGGAACCGCCGACGCAATCCCAATGACACGTAGACCAGCGCCACGAGGACTGGCACTTCGATCAGCGGTCCGACCACACCGGCCAGGGCTTGGCCGGAGGTGGCGCCGAAGGTGGCGATGGCCACCGCGATCGCCAATTCGAAGTTGTTGCCCGCCGCGGTGAACGCCAGGGTGGTGGTCCGGGCGTAGCCCAGGCCCAACACCGCCCCGAGCAGGAATCCCCCACCCCACATCAGGGCGAAGTAGGCCAGCAGCGGCAAGGCGATGCGGGCCACGTCCCACGGCCGGGTAGTGATCTGATCGCCTTGCAGCGCAAAGAGAATCACGATCGTGAACAGCAGGCCGTACAGCGCCCACGGACCGATCTTCGGCAGGAACGTGCTCTCGTACCACTGCCGGCCCTTGGCCTTCTCCCCGAGTCGGCGTGAGAGGTAGCCGGCCAGCAGCGGGATGCCCAGGAAGATCAGCACCGATTTGGCGATCTGCCACGGCGAGGTCGAAATTGAAGCCTGCTCAAGCCCCAGCCAGCCCGGCAGCACGGCGAGGTAGAACCAGCCCAGCACCGCGAACATGACGACCTGGAACACGGAGTTCAGAGCCACCAGCACCGCGGCGGCCTCGCGGTCCCCGCAGGCCAGGTCGTTCCAGATGATCACCATCGCGATGCAGCGGGCCAGCCCGACGATGATCAGCCCGGTGCGGTACTCCGGCAGATCCGGCAGCAGCAGCCAGGCCAGAGCGAACATCAGCGCGGGGCCGAGCACCCAGTTCAGCACCAGCGAACTGACCAGCAGTTTGCGGTCACCGGTGACGGTGTCCAGGCGGTCGTAGCGCACCTTGGCCAGCACCGGATACATCATGATCAGCAGCCCCAGGGCGATCGGCAGCGAGACGCCGTCGATCTGGACCTTCTCCAGGGCGGTGTTCAGCCCGGGCACCCACCGGCCCAGCAGCAGGCCCGCCGCCATCGCCACACCGATCCACACCGGCAGGAATCGATCCAGTGTGGACAACCGGCCGGCCACCGGAGCTTGGGGACTCGCCGTGCCGGTCACGCCGAAACCCCCACAGCCGTAGCGGAATCAGCGCCCGCGCTCAACAGCCCCGACAGGGTCGCCAGGGCTTCGGGCACCACCGCGTAATAGACCCAGGACGCCCGCCGCTGCGAGGTCAACAAGCCCGCATCGCGGAGCACCTTCAGGTGATGCGACACCGTCGGCTGTGAGACCTCAACACCCGCGGAGATGTCACACACGCACGCCTCACCACCGGCATGGCTAGCGACCGAACTGAGCAGCTGCAGCCGCACCGGATCGGACAGCGCCTTGAACTTCGCCGCCATCTCCACCGCCGTCGTCATGCTCAAAGGCTCGGCGATCAATGGAGCCACCAGACAGCTATCCCCAGGAGTCCCCGAGTTCGACATACGTCGATATTGACAAAGATCGAATCCCGGGGCAAATGAATATTCAGATGAACCAGCTCGAACCGACCACCGAACATCCGGTCAGGAACGAAGCGCTGACCGCCCCAGCTGTCACGACGAGTACCAACGATCCCGTCGAGGCAGAAGAGCAAGTGCTAGGGCCCGGTGCGCCGGAGGCAGACCCCCACACGATCACGCGATGCGTTCAATCGTGCCGAGTTCAACCGCCAGCTT
>JBAXUD010000076.1:0-10798 GCA_037129875.1 Mycobacteriaceae bacterium | reverse complement strand
AGCGCTTCCCTGACACGGAAGAGGTCACTGGTTCAATCCCAGTATCGCGCACCACGTTTCACCAGGACTCCACATGACCTGACAGGTGAGCTCCGCTGGTAACCTGCCAGGCAATGTCCGGCCAGCATTCGCGCGGGAAAACGTTGCAACATCATCGAGCGGCCCGGCTTCGTGGTCCCGCGACGGCGTTGGCCTTCCTCGCTCTTGCGTTCTCCGCAACAGCACTGGCTTTCCGGGCTCAACCGGTTACCAGCATGCCGCGGCTGGTCCTGTCCGTCGGAGCAACCTTCGTCCCACTCATCGCCCTGACCGGTTTGATGCTGGCCGTGCTGAGCCGGCGGGTTGTCTTGTCGATCGTCGGCGTATTACTCGTCACGGCCACCCTTGCTGTCCAGGTCAGCTGGTACTACATGGGCCGGCCTGCCCATGTGGGAACCCATACCGAGATCCGCGTTCTGTCGTCGAATCTGCGTTATGGCCGGGCTGATCCGGATGAGTTCGTGGGGTTGGCTTCCCGTAGCGCCGACGTGATCACCGTGGCAGAACTGACTCCGGAGGCTGTACAGCGATTCACCGAGGCCGGGATAGCAAAGAGCTTTCCGTACTCTGAGCTGACGCTGCAGGGCGGAATCGGCATATGGAGCAGATATCCGCTGACCCCGGTTGCCGCACCACGCCACCGGGGCGTCTCAATGCCGGCGGCCCGCGTGCAGATACCCGGGGTGGAACTCGAACCACTGGTAGCAGCCGTGCACGTCATGTCGCCGGTCGCTGGAGACGAAAACACCGTCGACGACTGGCGTTCCGGGATGGCCGGCGCGAAAGCCCAGCTCGACAATTTCGCCACCGCCGCTGGGCCCGGGGCCGTCATCATCGGCGGCGACTACAACAGCACGCCCGATATGCGTCAGTACCGCGACCTGCTGACTAACGGTTACCACGATGCCGTCGACCAGATGGGAGCCGGCTTCGCCCCGACTTTCAAGGCCGACGGCTGGCTTCCGCCCCTGATCACCATTGACCACATACTCACCCGCAACGCCGAAGCCTCGTCGATACGAACCGTGAAGATCACGGGATCCGACCACCGCTCGCTGCTGGCGACCATCAGGGTGCCGCTGGGCCCTCAGCCTTAGCGGCTGAATAGCTCACCGCTCCGGGCGCGAATACGACGCTTCAATCTCCGACTGGGACCCTGCGATCACCGGCGGGGCCGGGAGCAGCACATACGTGGTGGTGTTCTCCTGGTAAGTCTTGCGATTCGGGTCGTCGGCATCGGCGGTGAAATAGCCCCGGCTGTGCCGGGCGAATTTGCCCTGCACCGCATTCAGGGCGGCGAGCATCCCCGGTCCGGTCGGCGCGTCGGCCCAGCCGTCGTACTGAAGGGCAATGTCGGTGACGGAGTACCGCGTGTCGTTAGGGGTGGGCAGCCCGATTACGCCGTCCACCTCCGGGCGACCGACGATGAACCCGCCGTACTTGCGCAGCGGGTTGCCGATGAACAAAAAACTCAGGTCGCCGGCGGGCGGGGCGCTCGGCCCGTCCGCATGGGTCCGCAGCCACCGGCTGGCCACCTGTGCGCCCTGGGAGTGGCCGAACACCAGCTTCGGGCCGGGGGTGGACTGGATCAGCGCATCCAGAGCATTCACCCCGTCGTCGATGGAGTTCCTGCCCAGCGAGGCCGGGTAGTTGACCTTGACCACCGTGCGGCCGGCGCAGGGCGCCCCGCGCAGTTCCAGGGCCAAGGTGTTGCCGCCGAGGTTGTAGTCCAGCGGCTCCAACGTCAGCACCGTGGGGGCAAGACTCGTGTCATCCCGGGGAATTGACGGCGCCGCCGGAAGTGTCCTGGCCGCTGCTGGGTTCGTTTGGCCTACAGGAGCAGCGACCAGCGTCAGCAGTGACAACGCCACCAGCACTACCCGCAGGCCCATGGGCAAAGGATAGGCGTGGCCAGCCGCCGACTGGGTGGGTGTGAGCCCGCCGGGTGATCGGCGGGCCGTCATCACGTTCAAGCCGCAGCCGTTGTCGGCCTGACTGACCGGCGCGATTTATGCTGCTGCAAAAGGGCTTTCGGCCACGCAGACATCCATAGACTGACGCTCAGGCACTGCAACTGCCTGTGAGTTTGCTGTCAAACCGCGAAGGCGGCCCAACCAGCGGTAGCGCGCAACACTAACGTCGACTCCGAGACACGGAAAGCAGGCGGGGCATGGTGAGTGAGATCGGCGATCTCCAGCATGACGCGGAACGCACAGCCGCAATACAGAGTGCCGCCGCTGAACTCGCCGATCGGCTGGAGAAACTCGCCGACACCCTGGCACTGCAGCAGAAACCCAGCCGTGTTCGCTATGGCCGCGGGCGAGTGGGACGGTCGCTCAAACGGCATTCGCCTGAAGGTTTCATTCTCGATCCCGTCAACTTGCAGATGCTGCTTCCCGATGGCCGCCTGTGGGCCTACAGCCGAAGCGACTCCACCCGCTTTCCCGCCGGGCGTTGTTACGACGCGCGGACCGATTACGTCCAATTCGCCGGGAGTCGGACGTCTCCCGGCGGCAGGGAATTCGTCTTCTTCGGAGCCGTCCTGGGCAAGTACACCTTCGGATTTGCTCTTAGCGAGGGCAACCGCCATCACGCGGGCTCCCCCGGCCTGTGCGCCTTTTACGGCGAGGGCCGTTCCATCCGCTATGTGGCGGCAGACGAGGCGTTTGCCGCTATCGCCGAATCCGCGCCTGCCGGAACCGCCGACATCATCGGCTAAGCCCGTTGAGGCCGCGGCGTGCCCGGCAGGAACTTGCCAGCGAAAGAGCCTCCGACGGCGCTTCGCATGCATCAGAATGGGGCGTCGGCTCGCCGCGCCATCCCCCCGCGCTCGGCGGGCCGACCCTTGTGTCAAGCCCCGGGCTAGTCCCTGACCCATAGACAGGCGCCGGCGAGTTCGGCGTAGAACAACTTCGGCTGCATCTGCACCGTAAGCGGCTTGCCCGGCTCACCTTCTGAAACCTCCTGCGCTGCAAGCACTCCCGCCTCCACGACAGTGGTCTGGGTGACACGACACGTCGTCTCGGGATCCTGGGGTCTCGCGGTCCAGGGTCCCGAGGAGAGATTGGGGTTGCGCATGCCCTGGCCGTGCAGAGTGATCGCCGGGCCGTAGCTGAGCCAGGAATCGTTCGGCGGGAACGGCGTCTGCACCGCCACCCACGCATAGTCGGCACCGAATTGGGGTTGGCAGCTGACGTAGGTGGTCTCGTCGGGCAACAACGTCATGGCACCGTCCAGTTCGGCCGTACAGGCCGAACCCACATCCGGGGCCGCGACGT
This sequence comes from Mycobacteriaceae bacterium, assembly GCA_037129875.1. GTDB lineage: Bacteria > Actinomycetota > Actinomycetes > Mycobacteriales > Mycobacteriaceae > Mycobacterium. Next base: position 7,481 of record JBAXUD010000076.1, on the reverse strand, counting down.
CAGCGTGGGCGACGGGATCGGTCGCCAGGCCGGCAATGACCAGCGCCACACCCACCAGCCCGGTGCGGTATGCCCTCATCCGTCGACTCCTCATGTCACATGAAAAGTACGTTGTCATCCCCCACATCGACATCATCAACCGATGATCGGGAAGCGGCGGCGGCGCGCGAGGCGGTCCAGGGTTACCTGCATCAGCCGGCGGATCCGGCCGTCGACCTTCTCGACATCCGGATCCGGGCCCCACTGCCCCACGACGTCGATCGGGTCGAGCACCTCGCTGACGATCTTGGACGGCAGCGGCATATTCACCGGGACGAGCACACTCAGGCCGAACGGGAACCCGAAGGACACCGGCAGAATGTCGGTTCGCAGCAGTCGGCGTTCCAGCTTGTCGAGGCGAAGCGCCCGTGCCAGCCATACGCCGCGGCTCAGATAGATCTGGGTCTCCTGGCCGCCGATCGAGACCACCGGCACGATGGGAGCCCGGGCCGCTGCCGCGGTGGCCACATAGCCGGTATGCCCCGCGAAGTCGATGACGTTCTCCACCATCGTCGGCCGGTAGACCTCCATGTCCCCACCGGGGAAAACCAGCACCGCGGTATCGGCGTCCAGAGCAGCCGCGGCATTCTCCGGACTGGCCCGGATGATGCCCAGGTGCGGCAGGAGTTCGGCGGCCGGCCCGTGGAAAAGCGAGTCATGAGCAAGCACATACAACGGGCGGTCGTAGCCGAACCGCTGGTAGTAGTCCACCGCGAAGATCGCGAAGTCCGGTGTCGTCAGACCGCCGGAGTGGTTGCCCACCAACAGGGCACGGCCCGGCGGGATGCGCTCAAGTCCGCGTACCTCCGAGCGGTGGTACACCTTCACCAACGGCCGCAGCAGATCGACGACGTGGCGCGTCAGGGCGGGATCCCACCGGTCGATCTGGGTCTGTCTGGCCGGGAGATAGTCACTATCGCGGTTCATGTCAGTCACCCCTGCTGCGGAACGCTACGCCTCGGCGTGCCCGCCAGCCCCCGGGTTGCGGCGATACCATGCGAAGTGTCGAAAGGGGGCGCGACGTGTCGTTCGTCAAACTGCTGGTGTCGTTCGCGCCGTGGGTGGCTTTCCTCATCATCGCCAGGGGCTCACTGACCCGCGTGGAGATCGCTCTGGCGGTCGCGTTGGGGCTCAGTGTGGTGATGGCCGCACTGAAGCTGCATCGCGGAATCATCATGTGGGTGGGCCTGACCTTCTTCACCGCGGCGACGATCGCCGTCGTCGGCTTTCACAATATGTGGACCATTCGCCACCTCGGCGTGCTGGCCAACGGGGCGCTGGCGCTGGGTTCCTGGGGCACACTGCTGATCGGGCGCCCGTTCACCATTGAGTACGCGCGCGCACACACCGACCCTGCGAAATGGAACGACCCGCTCTTCATCCGGGTCAACGTGCTGCTGACGGCGGTCTGGGCAACGACATTCACGGTCAACACCGCGTTGGCGTGGGTGTTGATGAAGCACCTGTGGCCCGAATGGGCCTGCCACACAGCCAGTTACGTCGCCCTCATCGCTGCCGCGGCGTTCACCTCGTGGTATCCGCTACAGGTGCGGCGAAGCCGGCAGCGACAGTCCGGCGGCGTGTCCTAGCCGACGTACAGGCCGTCGATCTTGTCGTGGAAGTTGTCCACGACCACCTTGCGCTTGAGCTTGAGGCTCGGTGTCAGGTCGCCGGCCTCCACTGTCAGCTCCCGGTCGATGATCGAGAACTTCTTGACCTGCTCCCAGCGGTTGAGGTGCTTGTTGAGCTGCTCGACATAACCTGTGACCGCCTCGTTGGTCTTCGGGTCGCGGGCGATCTCGCCGAAGGGCTTTCCGGCCATGCCGTTGGCGGCCGCCCACTCCTTGAGGCCGTCGGCGTCGAGGCTGACCAGTGCGACACAGTACGGCTTGCCCTCGCCGTAGACGATGATCTCGCTGGCGAACGGGCAGATACCCTTGAACTGGGCCGAAATCGCTGACGGTGCAACGTATTTGCCCTGAGAGGTCTTGAACATGTCCTTCTTGCGGTCGGTGATCCGCAAGAAGCCCTCCGCGTCGAGTTCGCCGATGTCGCCGGTGTGGAACCAGCCGTCGGGTTCGATCGCCTCGGCGGTGGCCTCGGGCATGTTGTGGTAGCCGTCCATGATTCCGGGGCCCCTGAGCAGGATCTCGCCGTCCCCGGCGATCTTGACCTCGGTCTGGGGCAGAGTCCAGCCGACCGTGCCGAACCGGTAGGCGTTGGGCCGGTTGAGCGTGGAGGCCGCGGAGGTCTCGGTCAATCCGTAGCCCTCCAGCACCACCACACCGATCGCGTCGAACCACTGGGCGATCTCCCGGTCGAGCGCGGCGGATCCGGAGATGAAGAACCGCAGCCGGCCGCCGAAGCGGTCCCGGATCTTGGACAGGACCAGCTTGTCGGCCATCTTGTACTGCGCAGCCAGCAGCGGAGAGACGTTCTCACCGGCCTGTTTGACCCGCGACACCTGCACACCGACCCCGACGGCCCAGTCGAACATGGTCTTCTTCAGACCGCTCTCCCTGGCCATCGTCTCGCTGATGCGGCCGTGAACCTTCTCGAAGATGCGCGGGACCGCACCCATGATCGTCGGCTTGATGATCGCCAGATTCTCGACGATCTTGTCCACCCGGCCATCGACGACCGTCGGGAATCCGACCGCCAGCGGCAGGGCCAGCATCACCTTGCCGAAGGCGTGCGACAGCGGCAGCCACAGGTAGTTGAGGTCCTTGTCGGACAGCACTCCCATGGCGTCCATGGCGGTTGCGGTGTAGGTCCAGGACTCCTGCATCAGCCGGACGCCCTTGGGCTTTCCGGTGGTGCCGGAGGTGTAGATCAGGGTGGCGAGCTGGTCGCCCCGGATGGCTTCGATGCGATCGTTGACGGTGTTGGGCTCTTCGGCGAGAACCTGGCTGCCCAGTTCCTCGAGCTCGTGGAGGGTCATCACCCACTCGCCGTCACCGTCGCCGTCGATCACCACGACCTTCTCCACCGCGGGAATCTCATCGCGGCGACCACGCAATTTGTCGACCTGCGTCTGGTCCTCGGCGATGACGATGCGACTGTCGGAGTTGGCGACGATGTAGGCGACGTCCTCGGCGTTGGTGGTCGGATAGACGGTGGTGGTGGCCGCCCCGGCGGCCAGGATCGCGAAGTCGGCGACCACCCACTCGTAGCGGGTGCCCGAGGCCAGCGCCACCCGCTCTTCAGGTTTGATGCCCAGCGACACCAGGCCCGCGGCGATGTTGTCGACCCGGTCCCCCACCTCGCGCCAGGTCACGCTCTCCCAGCCTCCGCCCTTGGGATAGCGGAACGCCTCGGTGTTCGGAGTCGCCGCAACGCGGTCGCGGAACATCCTGGGCACCGATACAGCGCGGTTGTCGATCTTGCTGATGTCGACGCGCTCTTGGGAATTGTGCAGGCCTGCCATGGTTCGAGTCTATGAAACCCGGGAACGGTCGGTGCAGGGGATGGTCAAACACCCCGACATTCGAAGCTCAACCGTTCGGCAACGCCGACGGCGGCACCCCGGGCGCGGCGACGCAGGATTGGTTCACGCCGTCGAGGAGCATGCCGGCCGGGCACCAGCCTGCGACGCATTGGAATCCGGGGGTTTGGGTGTCCTCATGCTGGCCCGGTGGGCACGTCTGCAGATCCGGGGCAGGACCGGCCGGGCCGTACAGCAACCCGCCACCCACCGCCGCGGCGACCAGAACCCAGGGCCAGCGGGGTGTTGTCCTCACCTCACCGATGGTAAGGAGACGGCGGGGCCGGCTCCGGGAGGCGCACCGGCCGTCCATGCCAGCATGGTCGGCGATGTCCATCACTGTCAGACCCGCCTGCGACGGTGACGCCGCCGAACTGGCCGAGGTCGCCGCCGCCACCTTCCCACTGGCGTGCCCGGCGTCCACCGATCCCGGCGACATCACGGCCGCTATCGCGGGCACCCTGTCGCCGCAGCGCTTCGCCGAATACCTCGCCGACCCGCAGCGGGTGATCCTGGTCGCCACCGACGATGGCCGGATCGTCGGCTACACCATGCTGATCCGCGGGATCGGCGAAGGCCCCGACATCGCCGCATCGGTGCGCCAGCGGCCGGCCGTTGAACTGTCCAAGATGTACGTGCTGGCCGCCCATCACGGCAGCGGTCCGTCGGATCAATTGATGCAGTCTGGGATCGCGTGGGCGACAGACTCCGGCGCAGCGGCGATATGGCTGGGAGTGAACCGTAAAAACCAACGCGCGCAACGGTTCTACCGCAGATACGGTTTCAGGGTCACCGGCACGCGCAGGTTCCGGCTGGGCGAGTCCTACGAAGACGACTTCGTCATGGTGCGTCCGATCTAGGCGCCGCCTGCTCTGGCGAGGGCCAACAGTCGGGACGTGGCCCGCAGGTATTTCTTGCGATAGCCGCCGTCGAGCATCTCCGGCGAGAAGATGCTGTCAAGTTTCGCGCCGGACGCCACCAACGGAATACCGGCGTCGTAGAGGCGGTCGGTCAGCGAGACCAGTCGAAGCGCGACGTTCTGGTCGTCGAGTGGATGCACCCCGGTGATGCACACCGCCGAAACACCTTCGATCAGGGTCAGGTAGCGCGACGGGTGCATGGTGGCCAGATGCGCGCACAACGCATCGAAGTCGTCGAGCGTGGCGCCGGGCACCTCGCCGGCGCGAGCGCGGACCTCGTCGTCGGACGCCGGTTGCGGCGCAGGAGGCAGCCCACGGTGCCGGTAGTCCGGTCCTTCGATACGCACGGTGGTGAAAATGCTTGCCAGGGTGTTGATTTCGCGGAGGAAGTCCTGCGCGGCGAAACGGCCCTCGCCTAGCTGCTCGGGCAGGGTGTTCGACGTCGCAGCCACCGACACACCGCGCTCGACGAGTTGGGACAGCATTCGTGAGATCAGCGTGGTATTGCCCGGGTCGTCGAGTTCGAACTCGTCGATGCAGACCACGGTGTAGTCGCCGAGCAGGTCGATGCATTCGGCGAACCCGAAGACTCCGGCCAGCTGGGTCAGCTCACCGAACGTCGCGAACGCCCTCGGATTCTCGGCGGAGTCAGGAAGCCGCCAGTAGGCCGAGGCCAGCAGGTGGGTCTTGCCGACGCCGAACCCGCCGTCGAGGTAAAGCCCCACCCCGGGCAGAGCCTGGCGCTTGCCGAAGAGTTTGCGGCGGCCGGCCCGGCGGCGCACCGCCTCGTCGCAGAAGGACAGGCAAGCCTGCACGGCCGCCGACTGGCTGGGCTCGGCGGGATCCGGGCGGTAGCTGTCGAAGCTCACGTCGGCGAAGGTGGGCGGCGGGATCAGTTGGGCGATCAGTCGTTGCGGCGACACAGTGGGATGTCGGTCCACCAGATGCCCGGCCATGAACCCGACTGTATCGACGTGCGGCGTCGCGACGTGGTGCAATCGGGCCCATGGACCACAGAGTCACCACCACCGATGCGGTGCGGTTGCACGTCCTCGGCGACGAGGCGGCCGTGGCGGACGAGGACCTCTACCGGCTCTACGCCTACCCCGCCGGCCTGAGCCGCTGCGTCGTGCGGGCCAACTTCATCGCCAGCCTCGACGGCGGGGCCACCACCGGCGGCACATCGGGAGGTCTGGGCGGCGCCGGTGACCGGGCCCTGTTCGCGGTGCAGCGCGAACTCGCCGACGTGATCGTGGTGGGTGCGGGAACTGCGCGGGCCGAGAACTACGGCGGGGCCCGCATGAGCGTCGCGCAGCGGCAACGCCGCCAGGCCCGCGGCCAGAGCGAAATCCCGCCGATCGCGCTGGTCACCCGCTCCGGCGTGCTTGAACACGACCTTGCCGTGCTGACCGGCAGCGAAGTGCGGCCGTTGGTGCTGACCTGCACCGCCGTGGCCGCCGATGCCCGCAGCCGGGTCGGATCCACCGCCGAGGTGATCGACTGTTCGGCCGCGGATCCCGGGCAGGTGGATCTGGCCACCCTGCTGGGACGGCTGGCCGACCGGGGACTGCTGCGGGTGCTGACCGAAGGCGGCCCCAGCCTGCTGGGCGCATTCATCGCCGCGGGGCTTCTCGACGAGATGTGCCTGACGTCCGCGCCCATCCTGGTCGGGGGCAGCGCGGTCCGCATCGCCGCGGGAGGGGCCGAGACGCTGACCGCGATGCGCCGCGCCCACGTTCTCGCCGACGCCGACGGCTACCTCTACACGCGCTACGTCCGCGCCAACTGAGCGCGCCGACCCCGGTCGCTACTGTGGTGGGCATGCGTGGGCAGGGTCGGGTGATCACCGCGGTCAGCGTGGGCGCCGTGATGCTGACGTTGCTCACCGGCTGCGCGCCCTGGCTGGCGGCCAACCCCCAGTTCGCTACCGACCAGGCGGACAACGGTGGTGCGGTTCCGGTGACCAGCACCGAGGCCGGCGGACCGCAGGCGATCGCGATGCCCAAGAACGACCTGGTCTGGAAAGACTGCACCGCCAAGGGCTTCGGCGACGCCGGCGCCCAGCCGACGCCCGGAGTCCAGTTGGAGTGCGCGGACTACGACGCCGACCTCGACCCGATCGCCGGTGCCACCGGCACCGTGACCATCGGCGTGATGCGGGCCCGGTCGGTCAAGACCCCGGCGGATGCCGGCCCGCTGGTATTCACCACAGGTTCGGACCTGCCCTCGTCGTTTCAGCTGCCGGTGTGGCTGTCGCGGTCCGGTGTCGACGTCCTCGCCAGCCACCCGGTCGTGGCTGTGGACCGCCGCGGCATCGGAATGTCGAGCCCGATCGAGTGCCGCGACGATTTCGACCGCCAGCAGATGCGCGAACAAGCCCAGTTCGTGTCCGGCGACGACCCGGTGGCCAGTCTGGGCTCGATCACCCAGACGGCCACCACCGGGTGCACCGACGCCATCGCACCCGGTGATTCGGCCTACGACAACGCACGCTCCGCCGAGGATCTCGAACGACTGCGCAGTACCTGGGATGTGCCGGCGCTGGCGGTGATCGGCGTGGGCAACGGCGCCCAGGTTGCGCTGGCCTACGCCGGCTCCCATCCGGAGAAGATCGCCCGCCTGATTCTGGACTCCCCCATGCCGCCGGGTGTCTCCGCGGAGGCGGCGGCCGAGGATCAGATCAAGGGACAGGAGGCGTCGCTGGACGCCTTCGCCGCCCAATGCGTGGCGGTCAATTGTCCACTCGGGCCGGACCCGAAGGGTGCGGTGGACTCACTGCTGGCCGCTGCCCGCGCCGGCAAGGGCCCGGGCGGGATGTCGGTGTCGGTGCTGGCCAACGCGATCATCACCGCCTTGGCCTACCCCACCGGCGACCGCATCGCCAACGCCGACAAGCTCGGCAAGGCACTGGCGTCGGCCCGCTCAGGGGACACCAATCAACTCAACAGCCTGGTCAACCAGGCTGACGCCGTTCGCGGGACTGACGGTCAGTTCGTCAACACCTGCAGCGACTCCCTCAACCGGCCCACCCCCGACCG
>JBAXUD010000075.1:0-10858 GCA_037129875.1 Mycobacteriaceae bacterium | reverse complement strand
CCTGGTGTCCCCGGAGCTGGTCCGCCGGTTGTGCTGGGAGTGGACGGAGGCCGGCGACGCGGACGCGGCAGTGGAAGCGTTCCTGCGCGACGGCGCAGCCCGTAGGTGGCAGCGCGACCTGGTCGTTCCGGCACTGGCGCGGGCGCTGGGACAACAACCGCAGACCTGATCGCCGCAGCGTCAATCGGCCTGCTGAGCCATCGATTCGTCACGCGCCCCGAGTGCGGCCACCCACCCGGTGACCTGGCGCGCCACGTTCTGCTCGGTCAGCCCGACCTCGCCGAGCACCTCGCCGCGGGATGCGTGATCCAGGAAGCGCTGCGGCACGCCGATATCGCGGCACGGAACGTCGATGTCGGAAGCGCGCAGCGCAGCCGAGACCGCCGAGCCCACCCCGCCGTGCACACCGCCGTCCTCGACGGTGACCACCAGCTTGTGGGCACGCGCCAGCAGCCCGAGCGGCTCGGGTACCGGCAGCACCCATCGCGGGTCCACCACCGTCACCCCGATGCCCTGCTTGCGCAGCCGGTCGGCCACCTTGATGGCCATGGGGGCGAACGATCCCACCGAAACCAGCAAGACGTCCTGGGCCAGTCCCGCAGCGGGACGGACCAGCACGTCCACGCCTGAAAACCGCTCCAACGCCGGAATATCCTCGCCCACATCGCCTTTCGGGAAGCGCAGCACGGTCGGACCGTCGTCGACCTGCAACGCCTCACCGAGTTCCTCGCGCAATCTGGTGCCATCGCGCGGGGCCGCTACCCGGATGCCCGGAACGATGTTGAGGACCGACAGATCCCACATGCCGTTGTGGCTGGCACCGTCGTTACCGGTGATGCCGGCGCGGTCCAGAACAACGGTCACCGGAAGCTTGTGCAGCGCAACGTCCATCAGGAGTTGATCAAAAGCTCTGTTGAGGAACGTCGAATAGATCGCCACCACCGGATGCAGTCCGCCCATGGCCATCCCGGCCGCCGACGTCATGGCGTGCTGCTCGGCGATGCCCACATCGAAGAGCCGGTCCGGGTAGCACTCGCCGAACGCGGCCAGACCGGTGGGGCCGGGCATTGCGGCGGTGATGGCGACGATGTCGCGGCGCACGCCGGCGTAGGCGATCAGCGCGTCGGAAAACACCGATGTCCATCCGGGTGCGGCGATCTTGGTGGCCTGGCCGGTTTCCGGGTCGATGATGCCGCAGGCGTGCATCTGCTCGGCCTCGTCGTTCTCCGCCGGCGCATAACCCATGCCCTTGCGGGTGACGACGTGCACGATCACCGGGCGGTTGTAGCCGCGGGCGTGCCGCAGAGCGGTCTCGACGGCCTGTTCGTCGTGTCCGTCGATGGGTCCGACGTACTTCAGTCCGAGATCGGTGAACATCGCCTGCGGCGAGACGGCGTCCTTGATGCCGGCCTTGACGCTGTGCATGGCCTGGAAACAGACCTCGCCGATGACCGGGATGGCCCGTACCGCGCTGCGGCCGCGCTCCAGCATCCGCTCGTAGGCCGGTTGCAGGCGCAGGCCGGCGAGATGTTCGGCCAGACCGCCGATGGTGGGCGCGTAGCTGCGGCCGTTGTCGTTGACGACGATCACCACCGGCCGCCTGGCGCCGGCGATGTTGTTCAGTGCCTCCCAGCACATGCCACCGGTCAGCGCGCCGTCGCCGACCACGGCCACCACGTGGCGGTTGCGCTGCCCGCTCAACTCGAAGGCCTTGGACAACCCGTCGGCGTAGGACAGCGCAGCCGAGGCATGGCTGGACTCGACCCAGTCATGGTCGCTTTCGGCGCGCGACGGGTAGCCCGACAAGCCGCCCTTGCAGCGCAGGGTGTCGAACCCTGCACTGCGGCCGGTCAGCATCTTGTGCACGTAGGCCTGGTGACCGGTGTCGAAGATGATCGGGTCGTGCGGGGAATCGAACACCCGGTGCAGCGCCAGTGTGAGTTCCACCACGCCAAGATTGGGACCGAGGTGCCCGCCGGTGGCAGCAACCTTGTGGACGAGGAACTGGCGGATCTCCCCCGCCAGTTCTGTCAGCTGATCCTGCGAAAGACGCTGCAGATCAGCAGGGCCGCGGACCTGTTCGAGCATTAGGCCATTCTACGCACCCCGCAGCGGAGTCCCCCGGTAGACATCGGGCACGCCGTCGTGGTCGGCGTCGGCGGTCTCGGTCTCGAACACCGCCCGGTAATGCCGGTTGCGGACGCGCAGCACGACCGCGGCCAGCAACGCCGCCACCACCGATCCGGTGAGGACGGCGACCTTGACGACGTCCTGGCGCGGGGACTCGTGGCCGTAGGCCAAATCCCCGATCAGCAGCGATACCGTGAATCCGATCCCGGCCAGGATGGCCACACCGAAAACGTCGATCCAGCGCAGCGACGCGTCCAGGTTGGCGTGGGTGACAGCGGCCAGCAACCGGGTCGTGCCGAAGATCCCGATCGTCTTGCCGACGACCAACCCGGCGACGATGCCCATGGCGACCGGGTTGCGCAGAGCTGTCACGAATCCGTCATAGCCACCGAAGGTCACACCCGCTGCAAAAAAGGCGAAGACCGGCACCGCGAAACCCGCCGAGAGCGGACGAACGAGGTGCTCGAAATGCTCCGCCAAACCCGGCCCGGCCTCCGGGCCGCCGGCCTTCTCACTGCGCAGCACCGGCACCATGAAGCCGAGCAGCACCCCCGCGACGGTGGCGTGAATGCCCGACTCGTGGACGAGCACCCACGTCATCAGTGCCAGCGGGATGAGCAGCCACCAGCTGCGGACCCGTCGCTGTACCGCAAACGCGAAGAGCCCCAACGGGATCAGCGCCAGCAGCAATGACGGCAGGTGGATCTTGGCGGTGTAGAACACCGCGATGACGGTGATGGCGAGCAGATCGTCGACCACCGCGAGCGTCAGCAGGAAGGTCCGCAGCGCACTGGGCAGGTGCGTGGAGATCACCGCCAGCACGGCCACCGCGAAGGCGATGTCAGTGGCAGTGGGAATGGCCCAGCCGCGCACCGCGCCGTCGCCGGCGCCCCAGGTGAACGCAGCGAAGATCAGGGCCGGAACCACCATGCCGCCCACCGCGGCGGCGATCGGCAGGGCCGCGCGCGACGGGTCACGCAGATCGCCGGCCACGAACTCGCGCTTGAGTTCCAGGCCGACGACGAAGAAGAAGATCGCCAGCAGACCGTCGCCGGCCCAGGCACCCAATGACAGATTGAGATGCAGGCCAAAGACGTCACGGCCGAGATGAAGCTGGGTCAGGATCTTGTATGACTCGGCCCAGGGTGAGTTGGCCCAGATCAGGGCGATCGAGGCGGCGGCCAGCAGGATCGCCCCGCCGACGGTCTCCTCGCGCAGGATCTCGATGACGCGGCGGGTCTCCGACCACGACCCGCGGGCCAACAGCGGCGGGTGAATCTGCGCTGCTGAATCCTTCTGGGCTGAATCCTTTTGGGCCATCCATCACCTCGGGGTTCGCTGCGGTCGCTGCCGACCGGTCTTCCCGGCACGCCAGCACATGAGTCTACGGGCGGTCCAGCAGCGCGAAGCACTCCACGTGATGGGTCAGCGGGAAGGCGTCGAACACGCGGATCTCGGCGACCCGGTAACCGTGCGAGCGATAGAGGCCGATGTCGCGCGCGAATGACGCAGCCTCGCAGCCGATGTGCACGACTTGGCGCACGCCGGCGGAGGCCAGTTGATCGATGACTCCGCGGCCGGCTCCGGCGCGGGGCGGGTCGAGCACGGCGATCTCGGCTCCGCGAGTCTGGCCGGCCAGGAACCGCCGCACCGATTCGCCCACCACGCGCACGGGCAGGTCGGCCAGCGCCGCGCGCGCCGCGTCCGAAGCACTGCGCGCGGTGTCCACCGTGATCACCTGACCGCCGTCGGCGACGACGTCGGCCAGCGCCGCGGCGAACAGCCCGGCCCCGCCGTAGAGGTCCCAGGCCCGCCGGGCGCCGCAGCCGCCGAGCCACTGGCGTACCAGGTCGCTGTAGCCGGTTGCCGCATCGCGGTGCGCCTGCCAGAAGGCGGTCACCGGCAGCCTCCAGACCCGGCTGCCCACTCGCTGGACGGCGGTCGGCCCGCCTTCGACCATGGTGCTGCCGCGGCGGTCCGCAGCCGCGGTGCGCACATGACGGCGGCCGTCGTCGTCAAGCACCACCTGCAACCGGTCACCGGGGCGCCACCGGGGTCCGTCAAGGCCGTCGAGCAGGCCGTCGGGCAGTTGGGCGCAGCGCAGATCGCTGACCAACTCGGTGCTGTGGTAACGGTGCAGACCTGCGCGGCCGTCGGGTCCCACATCGAGCTCGACCCTGGTGCGCCAGCCGACCGGCGCTCCGGAGCCCACCGATACGGCCGGCCCTTCCCACTGGTAATTGCCAAGGCGGGCAAGTTGATTGGCCACCACCGCACCCTTGAGAACGCGGGCTGCCTGCGGGTCGGCAAAGGAAAGATCACAGCATCCGGCACCGTCCACCCCTGCCACCGGGCACAGCGGGGAGATCCGGTCGGCCGACGGCTGCAGAATCTCGACGGCCTCGGCGTGCCAGTAGGAACCCCGCTGCTCGGTCACCCGGGCCCGCACCCGCTCACCCGGCAGCGCGTAGCGGACGAATACCACGCGGCCGTCGTGGTGGGCCACACAGCTTCCGCCGTTGGCCGGCGCCTCGGTGTCCAGCACCAGCTCGGCCGGCGCAGCAATGGTCACTCCACGAAGCCCCTGCGCACGTCGCCCGGGGCGCTCTGCTCCTCGAGCTGGCGCACCTTTGTCGACGAATTCAGTTGCCAGGGAACCGATGTCATCATGACGTTGGGGATGAACAAAAGCCTGCTCTTAAGACGCAGCGCGCTCTGGTTGTGCAGCACATGCTCCCACCAGTGGCCCACCACGTATTCGGGAATGAACACGGTGACCACCGTTCGCGGGGACTCCTTGCTGATGCGCTTGATGTAGTCCACTACCGGTCCGGTGATCTCCCGGTACGGGGAGGCGACCGTCTTGAGCGGGACGCTGACGTCGCTGTCCTCCCACTCGGCGTTGAGCTTGCGGGTCTCATCGTCGTCGACGTCGACCGTGAGCGCCTCCAGAACGTCGGGACGGGTGGCCCGGGCGTAGGCCAGCGCTCGCAGGGTGGGCAGGTGCATGTTCGACACCAGCACCACCGCGTGGTTGCGGCTGGGCAGCACGATCTCGCCGCGCTCCTCCTCAGCCGGGGTCAGTTCCGCCGACACCCTGCTGTAGTGCCGGTTGATCGCCTTCATCAGCACGAACAGGCTTCCCATCGCCACGATCGCGATCCAGGCACCTGCGACGAACTTGGTCACCAGGACGATGATCAGCACGGTTCCGGTGGCGATGAAGCCGATGGTGTTGATGACCCGGGCGCGCTTCATCTTGCCGCGCTCAGCGGGATCGTCCTCGGTGGCCAACAACCGGGTCCAGTGCCGCACCATGCCGATCTGGCTGAGCGTGAACGAGATGAACACACCCACGATGTAGAGCTGGATGAGTTGGGTCACCTCGGCGTTGAAGGCGACGATGAAGGCGATCGCGGCGAGCGCGAGGAACACGATGCCGTTGGAAAAGGCCAGCCGGTCGCCCCGGGTGTGCAGCTGCCGGGGCAGGTAGCGGTCCTGGGCAAGGATGGACCCCAGGACCGGGAAGCCGTTGAACGCTGTGTTGGCCGCCAGCACCAGGATCAGGGCGGTGACGCCGGTGATCAGGTAGAGGCCGACCGGGAAGTCGTGGAACACGCTCCCGGCGAGCTGGGCGACCAGGGTCTTCTGGTGGTAGTCCGCCGGGGCCCCGATCAGCTGTTCCTCGGGCCGCTCGGCCATCTTCGCGCCGGTCTCGTTGGCCAGGATGATCATGCCCATGAACATCACGACCGCTAGGCCGCCGAGCATTGCCAGGGTGGTGGCGGCGTTGCGCGACTTCGGTTTGCGGAATGCCGGAACCCCGTTGCTGATGGCCTCAACGCCAGTTAGCGCGGCGCAGCCGGACGAGAACGCCCGCGCCACCAGGAAGATCAGGGCGAATCCCATGATGTCGCCGTGCTCGGACTGCAGCTCGAACCCAGCCGACTCCGCCTGCAGGTGATGGCCCAGCACGTGGATCTGGAAGAAGCCCCAGGCCAGCATCAGGAACATGCCGACGATGAAGGCGTAGGTGGGGATGGCGAACGCGGTGCCGGACTCCCGGATGCCGCGCAGGTTGATCGCCGTCAGCAACACGATGGCGGTCACCGCGAAGATCACCTTGTGCTGGGCGATGAACGGCACGGCCGATCCGATGTTGGACATCGCCGATGCCATCGACACCGCGACGGTGAGCACGTAGTCGACCAGCAGGGCGCTGGCCACCGTGAGACCGGCGGTGTGGCCCAGATTGGTGGTCACCACCTCGTAGTCGCCGCCGCCGGAGGGATAGGCGTGCACGTTCTGCCGGTAGGACGCGACCACGACCAGCATCACCAGCGCAACGGCCAGGCCGATCCAGGGCGCCATCGTGTAGGCGGACAGGCCGGCGACGGAGAGCACCAAGAAGATCTCTTCGGGCGCGTAGGCGACCGACGACATGGCATCGGAGGCGAACACCGGCAGGGCGATCCGTTTGGGCAGCAGCGTGTGGGCCAGCTTGTCGCTACGGAAGGGCTGCCCGATGAGCACCCGACGCAAACCGGTGGAAAGCTTGGACACGAGTGCCAAGGGTAAGCCTTCCGGTGAATCGCGGTAGCGTTCCCATACCGCAGGCCCGCCGGTGGGCCGGCTCTCGAACTCTCCGAAAGGACGTCAGGTGCGGGTAGTGGTGATGGGGTGCGGCCGGGTCGGCGCATCGCTTGCCGAGGCGCTGTCGCGGCTGGGGCACGAGGTGGCGATCATCGATCGCGACCCCAATGCATTCCACCGGCTCTCCCCGGAGTTCTCCGGCGAGCGGGTGCAGGGCATGGGTTTCGACCGGGACGTGTTGCTGCGGGCCGGAATTGAGAGCGCTGACGCCTTCGCCGCGGTGTCCTCGGGTGACAACTCCAACATCATCTCGGCGCGGGTGGCCCGGGAGATGTTCGGTGTGCGACGGGTCGTGGCGCGCATCTATGACGCCAAGCGGGCGGCGGTCTACGAGCGACTGGGCATACCGACCATCGCCACTGTGCCGTGGACCATAGACCGGTTGCTGAACACCCTGACGCATGAGGCTGAGACCGCCCGCTGGCGTGATCCCACCGGTACCGTCGCGGTCGCCGAGGCCCCGCTGCACGAGTCCTGGGTGGGCCTGCGCGTCACCGACCTCGAGGAGGCGACCGGTGCACGGGTCGCCTTCCTCATCCGGTTCGGAACCGGGGTGCTGCCCGAGCCCAGGACCGTTATCCAGGCCGGTGACCAGGTGTATCTCACGGCGGTGTCCGGGCACGCCGGTGAAGCGCTGGCCATCTCGGCACAGCCGCCCGCGGAAGGGGTCGGAGAATGAGAGTTGCGATCGCCGGTGCCGGCGCGGTGGGGCGCTCCATCGCCCGGGAATTGGTGGAGAATCAGCATGAGGTTTCTCTCATCGAACGTAACCCGGGCCACTTCCACGTCGACGCCATTCCGGCCGCCCAGTGGGTGTTCGGCGACGCGTGCGAGTTGACGCTGCTGGAATCGATGCAACTGGAGCAGTTCGACGTGGTGATCGCCGCGACGGGCGACGACAAGGCCAACGTCGTACTGTCGCTGCTGGCCAAGACCGAGTTCGCCGTGCCACGGGTGGTGGCCCGCGTCAACGACCCGCGCAACGAGTGGCTTTTCGACGGCGCCTGGGGTGTGGATGTCGCGGTGTCCACACCGCGCATGCTGGCCTCGCTGGTGGAGGAGGCCTTCGCCATCGGCGACGTGGTGCGGCTCATGGAGTTCCGCAAGGGCAACGCGAACCTGGTGGAAGTCACCCTGCCCGACGACACCCCGTGGGGCGGCCGGCCGGTGCGCAAGCTGGAACTGCCTCGCGACGTCGCGCTGGTGACGATCCTGCGCGGCCAACGGGTCATCGTTCCTGAACCAGACCAGCCACTCGAGGGCGGCGACGAACTGCTGTTCGTCACCGCGCCCGACGTAGAGGTGGACTTGCGGCGGTTGCTGGCCGACGGCGGCTAGCGGCCTCTACTCGGCGGCCGGCGCGTGATCGACGCCGGCGCTCGGCCAGCAGTCGGTGCGGTGCGCGGCATGCTCGGCGTGCAGCGCCCGTTGTGCCGCCCGAATGGCCAGGTAGGTAACCAGGGCGGCGACCGCCGTCAACGGCCAGCCCATCGCGATGCGGGCCACTCCCAGCCAGCCGGTCTTGTCGGCGTCGTAGAGGTGGTGCTGCACGAGGAACCGTGCGCCGAACACCGCCACCCAGACCAGTGTCGCGGCGTCGAAGGCCAGCACCGCCTTGCGCGACTGGCGCCAGGCCCGGTCGTGGCCGTTGACCCAACTCCAGATATAGCCCACGATCGGCCGGCGGATGAGCACTGAGAGTCCGAAGACCACCGCCCAGACCAGCGACGTCCAGATGCCCAGCAGGAAGTAGCCCTTCGAGGCGCCGACCAGCCAGGCGATCAGGGCGCTGATGCCGACGCCGACGAATCCGGCGATGGCCGGTTGCATCGAATCGTGCCGGATGAGACGCCAGACCAGGACGGCGGCGGCCACGCCGAGCGCGGCCAGGATGGCGGGCAGCAGCCCGAAGGCGGTGGAGACCGGGACCAGCACGGCCACCGGAAGAGCCGAGTAGATCAGGCCGCTGACGCCACCCATCTGGGCGAGCATGGCCTGGGCCGGCGTGGGCTTGGCGCTCGTCGCGGCGTCGGGCTCGGCGTCGCTCAAAACTGAATCTCCCTCAACGCTGAATCTCCACTCAACGCTGAATCTCCCTCAACGCTGAATCTCGTAGTGCGGGTTATAGATTGCCTTGCTGCCGTTGTCGAGAATGCCGAGCCGGCCGCGCACCCGCAGGGTTCGTCCGCACTCGATGCCGGGGATCCGGCGCTGCCCCAGCCAGACGAGCGTCACCGTGTCGGTGCCGTCGAAGAACTCCGCGCGGACTCCGCTGGCGCAGCCCTTGGCGTTGGTCTCGACGCTGCGCAGCCGTCCCACCATGGTGACCTCCTGACCCCGGCAACAGTCGATCGCGTGCTGCGCGCCGGTGTTGAGGGCCTCATCGGTCAGTTCCTCAGCGTCGCGCTGCTCGGGGCTCTCTGTCAGCCTGCGAGTCAGACGCCGCACAAAACCTTCGGCCGTGGCCATGGTCTCTCCTGAAGTTCGATCTCAGTGCCACCGCCACGGTAGACCTCTTGGATCGCCGGCGCCATGAGACATACCCCTAATTCGCCGGAGCACCCCCGGAGGGCACGATCGTGGGGTGGCGATCAGCGTGCGGGGTGTCGTGACTGTCCTGCTGCCCGGGACCGGCTCCGACGACGACTACCTCACCCGGGCCCTCGCTGGCCCGCTGGAGCAGGCCGGCGCGGTGGTAGTCAGCGTCGCCCCGGAGCCGCGACGGCTGGTGAACGGCTATTGGGAGGCCTTGGACCGGGCCCTGAACGAGACGCGGGAGCGGTCCGGGGATTCCGGTCGCATCGCGGTCGGCGGAATTTCCCTGGGCGCGGCGCTGGCCGCCCGGTGGGCGTCGGCACACCCCCTGCACACGGCTGCGGTGCTGGCCGTACTGCCGCCGTGGACGGGCGCCCCCGACGGCGCCCCGGCGGCGGAATCAGCCCGGCACACCGCCGCGACCCTGCGTCGAGACGGACTGGATGCCACCACCGCGGCGATGCGATCCTCGAGCCCGCAGTGGCTGGCCGACGAACTGGCGCGCTCCTGGCGGCGGCAGTGGCCTGCGCTGCCCGACGCGATGGAGGAGGCTGCGGCCTACGTGGCACCCGAGGCTGAGGACCTGCGCCGACTGAACGTCCCACTGGCTGTGGTGGCGGCCTCCGACGACGCGATTCACCCCGCGAAGGTTGCCGCCGATTGGGTGTCGTGGGCGCCTCGGGCCGCCATGCGCACGGTTCGCCTGGAGGAGTTCGGGCCCAATCCGCCCCTACTGGGGCAGGCCTGCGTCGACGCCCTGCAGGCGATCGACTAAGAGCCGATGGTCTCGCTCCTGAGGCGGTCTTGGGCCTGTTGCTGCTGGAGTTGCTGCTGCTGAGCGAGGTAGGCCTGCTGCGCGGCGATCATCGCCTGCTGCTGCTGAGCCTGCTGGGCGGCGGCAGCACGCATCTGAGCGGCGAGTTCCTCGGGAAGCTCGACAGGCAACGGTGTCCGCACCGGCAGCGGAGTTTCCCCGCGACGAATAACGGTGTCGGCCAAGGCTGCTCGTGCCTCGGCCACCAGCGCGGGCATCGACTGCGGCGTGCCGTTGACCACGCAGCGGATCATCCACCGGAAACCGTCGACGCCAATGAAGCGGACGACTCCGGCACCGCTACCCACGACTTCGCGACCCCACGGACCGTCCTCGATGGAGACCGCGGCATTGTCATTGCGCAGCGCCTCGGCCAGCTCTGCGGCCACCTCGCGCCACAGTCCGGGCGACTTCGGCGCGGCATACGCCGCGATGGTGAAGCGCCCGTTGGGGGTCACCACCCAGATCGCCGTGGGAACGCCGGCTTGGTCGAACTCCACCTGGATCTGCCCGCCGGGCGGCATCGGGATGAGCACCGAACCCAGGTCCAGCCGGGCCAGCACCGCCTGCTCGGGGTTGTCGAAGTCCTCGATGTCGAACGGGCCGTCGGCGTCGTCTCCGGCCCAACCTGCAGAATCTTGCGGGAACTCCTCGGCGACGGCGTGGCGGCCCGGCACGACCGGGCCCTCGGGGTAGTCCGCCGGGACCGCCTCGTTGGCCGCCTCG
>JBAXUD010000074.1:0-11108 GCA_037129875.1 Mycobacteriaceae bacterium | reverse complement strand
GTGTTGGCCAACAGTGATTCCGCGATCTCGGCCAACTGGTCGTCGCTCACGGATTCGTCGACCTCGAGTTCGAATCGCTTGCCCTGCCGGACATCGGCGATGCCGGCGTGGCCGAGCCGGCCGAGCGCGCCGACGATGGCCTGGCCCTGCGGGTCGAGAATCTCGGATTTCGGCATCACGGTGACAACTACCCGGGGCACTGTGCTCCTTTATGTCGGCGGGGCCGCCGACGGTGCTCCTATGTGTCGGCGGGCGCCGACGGTGCTCCTCAGGTCGGCGGCTGGTGCGCCGCTGATCCTACCGGCGCATCAGGGACAGGAGTCGATGTAGGCGATGCACAGCGGTGCGCCGAGCGCGTCGAGGACGGCCGTGTCGCCGACCATCGGCCACGGAGTCTGCGGCGGGGCGTCCGACCACAGCGACAATTCGGTCACAGTGCTGTTCACCGGGTCGGCGAGCAGATATTCGTGCAGGATCACCGGACCGCTGATCGCGGCGGCGAACCGGTCGGGCTGGTCGACGACCAGCGACGGCGATGCGGCGGGATTGGTGAACTGGCAGGCCTGCAACGCGGAAACGGCGGCCGCGAAGGTGCCCTGCGCCAAATCCCCTCCGCGCCAGGTCTCCCCGCGCCAATGCAGCACCTGGGCCTGCAACTGCCACTGGCCGCTCGGGTTGGACACCGTGGCCCGCTCGGCGACCGCGTAGCTGCGCGGGTCCCCGACGCTCGGCGGGGTGGCGCACAGTTCCTCGAACCGGAATCGCGGCGCGCGGGCGGTGACCGCCAGGCCCGCGAGCTTCGGCCACGCGTACACGGAGTTGAGCGGGATCTCTGCCGGAGTGAGCCACGCGGTCTCGGGAATGCGGTTGCACGCGGGTGGGCAGGTGCCGGCGGGCTCGGCCGAGGCGGGCGGTGCGAGGGCAGTGCAGGAGGCCACCAGCACCGCTGCGAGGACAATTCGCATTTGCCGCCTCCTCTAAGCGCACAATCGTAAGCATGGAATTGACCCATTTCGGCCATTCATGCCTGCTTGCGGACTTTGGTGTCGCCCGGCTGCTGTTCGATCCCGGCAACTTCTCGCACGGGTTCGAGGGCATCACCGGGTTGTCGGCCATCCTGATCACCCACCAGCACCCCGACCACGCCGATCCCCAGCGGCTGCCGGCACTCGTCGAAGCCAATCCGGAGGCGGCGTTGTACGCCGACCCGCAGACCGCGGCGATGCTCGGCGGGCGCTGGCAGGCGGTGCAGGTCGGCGACGAGTTCACCGTCGAGGGTTTGACGCTGCGCGGGGTCGGCGGACGCCATGCGGTGATCCACCCCGAAATACCGGTGATCGACAACATCTCGTATCTGGTCGGCGACGACGGGCATCCGGCCAGGCTGATGCATCCCGGCGACGCGTTGTTCTCCCCGGGTGAACCGGTCGAGGTACTGGCCACTCCGGCAGCCGCGCCCTGGATGAAGATCTCCGAAGCGGTGGACTATCTGCGGGCGGTGGCCCCACAGCACGCGGTTCCCATCCACCAGGGCATCATCGCGCCGGAGGCCCGCGGCATCTTCTACGGCCGACTCACCGAGATGACCGACACTGATTTCCGGGTGCTCCCCGAGGAGAGCTCGGTCCGTTTCTGATGGCTCGAAAGGATCTGATGTGAGCACAGCTGATTTGGCGCGGCTCTTCGGCCTGCAGGGCAAGACCGCTCTGGTCACCGGCGGCACCCGGGGGATCGGCATGATGATCGCCCGCGGTCTGCTGCAGGCCGGAGCCGGCGTGGTGATCAGCTCCCGCAAGGCCGACGCCTGCGCTGCCGCCGTGGCGGCGCTGTCGGAGTTCGGTCCGGTGCGCGGAATTCCCGCCGACCTGTCCCGCCAGGACGAGTGCACGCGGCTGGCCGGTGAGGTGCTGGGGCGCAACGAGACTCTCGACATTCTGGTGAACAACGCGGGAGCGACGTGGGGTGAGCCGTTGGAGACCTTTCCAGCTGCCGCGTGGGACCGGGTGCTGGACCTCAACGTCAAGTCGCCGTTCTGGATGGTCCAGGCACTGTTGCCCGCCCTGCGCAAGGCGGGTACCGACGACGACCCTGCGCGCATCATCAACATCGGCAGCATCGACGGTATTCAGGTCAGCCCGATGCCCACCTACTCCTACTCTGCGAGCAAGGCGGCGATCCACCAGTTGACCCGCGTGCTGGCCAAAGAACTCGGCCCGCAGCACATCACGGTGAATGCCATCGCCCCCGGCCCGTTCCCGTCGAAGATGATGGCCGCCACCCTGGAGGCGTTCGGTGACGCGATCGCGGCGTCGGCACCGATGCGGCGGATCGGGCGGGACGACGACATGGCCGGCATCGCGGTCTTCCTCGCCAGTCGGGCCGGCTCCTACGTCAACGGCGCGATCATTCCCGTCGACGGCGGGATCGCCACGACTGCGAGCGGATCGGGGCGCTAGTCGAGCGACGATGCCGCCGCAGGCGGAGGAGGAGCGAGACAGTCAGGTCCAGCTCAGCGCGTCGCGCTGGGCCCGAATCGTTGCGGATCCGCGGTGGCCAGCAACCATGCGTACTGGAACGCGGCTTCCTTCCACCGTTCGTAGCGTCCGCTGGTGCCGCCGTGGCCGGCGGCCATCTGGGTGCGTAGCAGAACCGGGTTCGGGTCTGTCTTGGAATGTCGCAGAGCGGCAACCCATTTCGCGGGCTCGACGTAGAACACCCGGGTGTCGTTGAGCGACGTCATCGCCAGGATGGCCGGATATTCCTTGGCCTCGACGTTCTCGTACGGCGAGTAGGACTTCATATAGAAGTAGACGTCCTGATCCTCCAGGGGGTTGCCCCATTCGTCCCACTCGGTCACCGTCAAGGGCAGCGATGGATCGAGGATCGTCGTCAGCGGATCGACGAATGGAACCGCGGCGAGGACACCGGCGAACAGGTGAGGTGCCATGTTGGCCACCGCGCCCATCAGCAGACCTCCGGCACTGCCACCGAGTGCGACCAGGTTCTGCGGCCGGGTTACGCCCGCATCGACGAGATGGGTTGCGGCGGAGATGAAGTCGGTGAACGTATTCTTCTTCTCCAACAGCTTGCCGCGCTCGTACCACATCCTGCCCATCTCGCCGCCCCCGCGGATGTGCGCGATGGCGAACACCATCCCGCGGTCGAGCAGCGACAGCCGCGCGATGGAGAACCGCGGGTCCTCGCTGGACTCGTAGGCGCCGTAGCCGTACAGCACTGCCGGAGCGGGGAATTCGATCCCGTCCCGGTAGATCAGTGAGATGGGGATACGGGTGCCGTCTTCGGCGAGGGCCCAGTCACGGCGCTCCACATAGTCCTCGCGGCGGTAGCCACCCAGTACCGGTTGTTCACGAAGCAGCGACCGCTCGCCGGTCGCGAGGTCCCCAGCCTCAAGATCCAAGTCATAGATACGCATCGGGGTCAGGAACGACGTCGCGCCGACCCGCATGCGCGGTGCATCCCAGTTCGGGTTACCGCCGAGGCCGCAGGCCATCAACTCGGAGTCGAAGGTGATCTCCTCGGGCGTGCCGTAACCCTCTCCGGTGATCGGCCACAACTGCAGCTTGGGCAAGGCGTCCCTGCGGTAGTGCACCACGAGGTGGTCGGAGAACGCGTCGACACCTTCCAGGCGGACGTCGTCGCGTGGCGCGATCAGGGTGCGCTGCGCCGTCGGGTCGCCGGCCGGCGCCTCGACGAGGGTGAAGTTGGGCGCTCCGTCGTTGTGCAGGATCAGGAACCGGTCGGCTCCGTCGACGATTGCGTGCTCCACGGAGTACTCGACACCGTCGCGCCGCGGCAGCACGATCCGGAATTCGGCCTCCGGGTCGGATGCGTCGGCGATCCTGACTTCGGACGTGATCGACGAACCCGCCGCGATGACGATGTAGGCGTTGCTTCGGGTGCGGCCCACCGCCACCCAGAAACGTTCGTCGGGTTCGGTGAACACCTGCTCGGCAGGGCCTTCCGCACCCAGTCGGTGCCGCCACACCGTATCGGGACGCCATGCCTCGTCGACGGTGGTGTAGTAGACGCATGAGCTGTCGGCCGTCCAGGTGACACCCGCAGCGATGCCGCTGATGCGGTCCGGATAGTGCTCGCCGGTGCGTAAGTCCTTGAATTGCAGCGTGTATCGCTCATCGCCCTTGACGTCCACCGAATAGGCGAGCACATTGGCGTCCGGGCTGACGTTGCTGGCCCCGAGCGCGAAGTAATCGTGGCCGTCGGCTTCGACGTTCTCGTCCAGCAGCACCTGCTCGCCGGGGATGTCGGTGTGCTCGTCGAGCACCGGTGGATCCCAGTCGCCGGGTCCGCTGATCGGGCAGCGGCAGTGCACCGCGTACTGCTTGCCTTCGAAGCTCCGGCCGTAGTACCACCAGTCGCCACGGCGCAGCGGGACCGATAGGTCGGTCTCCTTGGTACGGGACTTGATCTCATCGAAGATCTTCTGCCGCAACGGTTCCTGGTAGCTAGTTACCTCTTCGACGTGGGCGTTCTCCGCCTCCAGATGTGCGATCACCTCTGGGTCGGATTTGTCACGCATCCACTCATAGGGATCCACGAATTCGTCGTCGTGGTGAACCCGCTTGCTGTCGACACGCTTGGCGATCGGCGCCACCGTGCCGACGGCACCGACCTGATGTCTGCTCATCGTCCACCGATCCAGTCACCGAATTTCAGACCTGAAATCCGTTCGTAGGCTTCGATATAACGGGCGCGGGTAGCCTCGACGATGTCCGCCGGGAGCGGCGGCGGAGGCTGTTGCCCGTGACGGTCCCAGCCCGATTCCGGCCCGGTGAGCCAGTTGCGGACGAACTGCTTGTCGAAGCTGGATTGCACCGCACCCTCGGTGTAGACATCGGCCGGCCAGTAGCGGGACGAGTCGGGGGTGAAGACCTCGTCGGCGAGCACCAGTTGTCCGCGATCGTCGATGCCGAATTCGAACTTGGTGTCGGCGATGATGATGCCCCTCGTCAATGCATGGTCGGCGGCTTGGCGGTAGGTCTGCAGCGTGAGATCCCGCAACTGTGCGGCCCGGTTCGGGCCTACCAGCTCCGCGGCGCGGCCGAAGGAGATGTTCTCGTCATGAGCCCCGAGTTCGGCCTTGGTTGCCGGGGTGAACAGCGGCTCGTCGAACTTGCTGGCCTCGACAAGGCCGGGGGGAAGTTCGATGCCGCACACCGCGCTGGTCCGCTGGTAGTCCAGCAGTCCCGAGCCGGTCAGGTAGCCGCGGGCGACGCACTCGATGGGCACCATGTCCAGACGGCGCACCACCAGCGCCCGGCCGAGTACCTCGGCGGGAATGCGGGGATCGTCCGGCGGGCCGGCCAGGTGATTGGGCACCCCCGCCCGCTCGGAGACCAAGCCGAAGAAGAACACGCTCATCGCGGTGAGAATGCGGCCCTTGTCCGGGATGGCGGTGTCGAGAATGTAGTCGAACGCCGAGATCCGGTCAGTGGCGACGAAGAGCAGGTGGTCGTCGTCGATGCGGTACAACTCGCGTACCTTGCCGCTGGCCAGGTGTCGGTAGTCGGACAGGGCGGGACGCACCGCGTCAGCCTAGCGAGCCGCTGCGCAGGCCCGCCAACACGTCCAGCGGTCCTCGGGTCACCGGCTGTGCTGGGATCGTGGGATGAAGTCGCGCTTCCTGCCCTACGCCACCACGCCAGTCCGGATGACCGGACAAGTGGTGAGCGACCTGTTGGTCGCCGCCTGGATCACCGTCTGGGTCATGGTCGGACTCGGTGTCCATCACGCCATCGCCACGATCGCCGGAGTCGGCCGGCAGGTCAACGACAGTGCCAACGGGATCTCCGACAACCTCAATTCCGCCGGGGATAGCGCCGACGCCATCCCTCTGGTCGGGGACACGGTCGCCAAACCGCTGCGGGCCGCCAGCGAAGCGGCCCTCGACCTCGCCGGGGCGGGGCAGAACCTCAACACCACCGCGACCTGGCTGGCGGTGCTGCTGGCCATCGCCGTTGCCGCCCCGCCCATCATGGCGGTCGGGATGCCCTGGTTGTTCCTGCGCATCCGGTTCTTCCGCCGCAAGTGGACGGTCATCGCGCTGGCGCAGACCCCGGCCGGTGAGCAATTGCTGGCGCTGCGGGCGCTGGCCAACCGGCCGCTGCGCCGTCTTACCGAGGTCACTGAGGACCCGGTCGGTGCGTGGCGGCGGCAGGACCCCACGGCGGTGCGGGGTCTGGCGGCATTGGAGTTGCGGTCGGCGGGCGTGGCCCGGGTGACGGCGGCGCGGTAAAGGCTCGACTCACGATTTCCCTCCCCGGGCTTCACTTTGCTTGAATAGGCCGGTGGGCATCGCGGACGAGGGCAGAGATGTCGTCATCGCCATGCTGGCGAAGGACAAGGAGGTGACGCTGCCACTCTTCCTGCAGTGCCTCGCCGCGCAAACCTTCCCCAAGGATCGGATCCATCTCTACATCCGCGCCAACGATTGCGTGGATGCCACCAACGACGTCCTGCAAGCCTGGGTGGAACAGCACGGGGCGTTGTACAAGTCCGTCACCGCGGATTACTCCGATATCGGAGGCCTGCGGCAGTACAAGAATCACGAGTGGAACGACCACCGGTTTTCGGTCCTCGCGCAGATACGCCAGGAGTCAGTGGCGTTTGCCCAGCGGCTGGAATGCGACTACTTCGTCGTCGACCTGGACAACTTCATCATCCCTGACACCCTGCAGAACATGTACGACGCGAGGCTTCCGGTCGTGGCCCCCCTGCTCCGCGGGGTGCACACGGTGTATGCCAACTACCACTTTTCAACCGATGACAACGGCTACTACTTCGGGTGCCGCGAGTACTACGACGTTCTCGACGGCAAGGTGCGGGGCTTCATCGCCGTCAACGTCGTCCACTGCGCCTACCTCATCCGTTACGAGGCGTTAGAACACGTCTGCTACGACGACGGGTCGAAGCGCTTCGAGTACGTCATGTTCTCCGATCGGCTCCGCGAGCGCGGCGTGGGTCAGTATCTGGATAACCGGCAGATCTACGGTCTGGTCGCATTCCTCGGCGGCGAGTCCGAGGCGACCCACGGCGGTTTCGTCCACGACGATTTCGTCCGGCGCCTGGACAATCTCGCGACCTTCACCCCGAAGCTCGTTAACGACTGCCCAGCAGTCTGGTATCCCGAGGATCAGGCCGCCGACAGATGACCGCGATCGAGGTCTAGAGAATCGCCCCCGGGGTGTAGGCGGCCGCTTCGGGGTATTCCCCCACCAGCGCGCCGACCGCCGCAACCACCGCGTCGACCTGCGAGCCCGCCGCGCCGGTGAACGACGCCCTGTCGGCCAGCGCGGCCTCCAGAGCCGCCCGGTCCAGCGGAAGGCGCGGGTCGGCGGCCAGCCGGTCCAGCAGATCCGGTTCAGCGCCACGTTCCCGCATCGCCAGCGCGACAGCCACGGCGTGTTCCTTGATCACCTCGTGGGCGGCCTCACGACCCATGCCGGCCCGCACCGCCGCGATGAGCACCTTGGTCGTCGCCAGGAATGGCAGGTAGCGGTCAAGCTCACGCTGGATCACCGCGGGGTAGGCGCCGAACTCCTCAAGCACCGTCAGGAACGTCTCGATCATCCCGTCGATGGCGAAGAAGGCGTCCGGCAGCGCCACCCGACGCACCACCGAGCAGAAGACGTCGCCCTCATTCCATTGCGCCCCAGCCAGTTCCGCGGTCATCGAGGCGTAGCCGCGCAGCACCACCTGAAGCCCGTTGACCCGTTCGCAACTGCGGGTGTTCATCTTGTGCGGCATCGCCGAGGAACCGACCTGTCCGGGCGCGAAGCCTTCGGTCACCAGTTCGTGGCCCGCCATCAGCCGGACGGTGTGCGCCAGCGACGACGGTCCCGCCCCCAGTTGAACCAGCGCGGAGACCACGTCGTGGTCCAGCGAGCGGGGATAGACCTGACCAACGCTCGTCAGGGCCGCACCGAAGCCGAGATGCCCGGCAATCCGGCTCTCCAACTCCGCCAGCCGCCCGGCGTCACCGTCGAACAGGTCGAGCATGTCCTGGGCGGTGCCCATCGGGCCTTTGATTCCGCGCAGCGGGTAGCGGTCGAGAAGTTCGCGAATGCGCGTCAGCCCGATCAGGGTCTCCTGTGCGGCGGAGGCGAACCGCTTGCCCAGCGTGGTGGCCTGGGCGGCGACGTTGTGGCTGCGTCCGGCCATCACCACGTCGCGGTAGGTGAGCGCCCGCTCGGCCAGCCGCGCGACGACCGCCACGCCGTGGGCGTGCACGAGTTCCAGCGAGCGCCGGATCTGCAGCTGCTCGACGTTCTCGGTGAGGTCGCGGCTGGTCATGCCCTTGTGCACGTGCTCGTGGCCGGCCAGGGCGTTGAACTCCTCGATGCGGGCTTTGACGTCGTGGCGCGTGACCCGCTCGCGGGTTGCGATGGAGGCCAGGTCGACCTGATCGAGCACCCGTTCGTAATCGGTGATGGCCGCCTCTGGGACCGCCACCCCCAGTTCGCGTTGCGCCCGCAGCACCGCCAGCCACAGTCGGCGCTCGGCCACGATCTTCGCCTCGGGCGACCAGATCGAGACCATGTCGGCGCTGGCGTACCGGTTGGCCAGGACGTCGGGAATGATCACGGACCGAAAGCTTACGGTTCTGGATGTGTACTTCGTCGGCGTCGACCTCGCCTGGGGTGAGCGCAACCCGACCGGGGTCGCCGCCGTCGACACCGACGGGGTGTTGCGTCATGTCGGGGCGGCCGGGTCGGACGACGATGTCCTGGCCAAATTGGAGCCGTTCGTCGACGGGCCGTGCGTGGTGGCGTTCGACGCGCCACTGGTCGTGACGAACCCCAGCGGCAACCGCCCGGGTGAGGCGGCGCTCAATCGTGACTTTCGCCGCTTCGACGCCGGCACACATCCGTCCAACACCGGGTTGGCCTGGTTCGCCGACGGCGGCCGCGGCGCCCGGTTGTGCGCCGCCCTCGGGCTCGATCTCGACCCGCTGTCCGGCGCAGCGCGCAAGGGGCTGGAGGTGTACCCGCATGCCGCGAGCGTCGCGCTGTTCGGCCTTGCCAAGACGCTGAAGTACAAGCAGAAGCCCGGTCGCGACGCCGCCGGATTGCGCTCGGAGTTGTTGCGCCTCATGGCTTTCGTCGAGGGTCTGGACACCGCCTCGCCGTCGCTTGAGGTGGCCGGGTGCCAACAATGGACGGAGTTGAGAACCGCTGTCAGCGAAGCAACCCGCAAGTCCGATCTGCGCCGCGCCGAGGATCCCGTCGATGCCGTGGTCTGCGCCTACATCGCGCGCTATGCCACCGAACGTCCGGACGATGTGACGATCTACGGCGATCCGGCGAATGGATGCATCGTCACCCCGACACTGCAGAAGTCATGAAAAGTGTTTCAAGTCCAGGCTTTTGAGGTTCCGGTGAGATCGCTGACCTGATGCAGGAACCTGCGGACCCGGGCGGGGTTCTCCGGGCGCTGCCAGCCGAAGGTGGTCGGCCGCTGCGCGCGGTCGTGCCAGAAGTGGCCCGGCTTGGACTGCGGGCGGGTGGCCACCAACCACACCACGGTGTCAGCGCCGTCGGCGACTTCACGCAGCAGCGGCCTGGTGATGACCCGGAACCGCGGCAGATATTCGGCCACACCGGGTGTGTCCACCCATCCGGGATGCATGCTCTCCACTTTGACGTCGGCGCCGGCCAGCCGTTGCGCCCAGGCGTCGGCCAGCACCACCTGCATGCGCTTGGTGCGGGCGTAGGTGCGCACCCCGTTGTAGTCGTGCTCGGATTCGAGGTCGTCGACCACCAGTGGTGCGCTGTACATGCCTCCGGAGGAGACGAACACCACCGAGGAGCCACCGGCAGCACGCAGCAACGGCAGCAGTCGTTCGGTCATCAGGTGCGGGCCGAGGATGTGGGTGGCGAACTGGAGTTCATGGCCCTGCGGCGTCACGAACCGGTCCTTGGGCATCAGCCCGGCGTTGTGCACCAGGCCGTCGAGGGCCGGCACGCGGTTGCCGAAGTCCGAGGTCCAGGCCGACACCGCCTCAAGGTCGGACACGTCACAGACCTCACCGATCACCGCTGCGCCGGGCACACTCCCGGTGATGTCGGCGACACATTTGCGCACCTTCTCGGCGTTGCGGCCGAGCAGGTGAACCGTGGCGCCCAGTCCGGCGAGCGCCCGCGCCATCTCCAGGCCGATGCCGGCAGTGGCGCCGGTGACCAGCACCCGCTTGCCGACCAGCGCATCGGGCGCCGGGTCGGCGGGCCACCAGCGCCTCCGTAACCCGGAGCCGATCCTGGTGTAGCCGAGCACCGGGGCGCGATCCATTGCGCCGTCGAGAATGCCCGTCACCGGGCGGACGGCATCGATGAGTCCCATGTCAGATCCGGTCGTCGATGGGCGCCAATACGTCGATCACGTCAACCAGGGTGGCACGAACGCTTTCACGCGGCCCTTCCGCATCCTCAACCAGGGCCGAGACCACCGCGCCGTCCACCGAGTACAACAGCGCCGTCATCATGTCGGCCCGGGCTCGCCGGCCGGAACGCGCCATCGCCTCACCGACCGCATCGACTCGCTGTTGCATTAGTCGGCGTTCGATATCGCGGAGTTCAGGATGTCGCGTGCAGGCGAGGTAGCGCTCGTACCGGGAGATGAGTTGATCGCGGTTCGGCTCACCGGCGAGCAGGTCCACCAGGAGGTCAGCGACGGCCTCGGCGCCGCGGCGGCGCCGAGGCAACTCATGCACCCGAGCCCGCAGGGCCCCGACCTCCGCGGTGCCCAGATAGTCGACCGTCGTCTCGATCAACTCCTCCAATGACGAGAAGTAGTAGGTCGTCGATGCCAGCGGCAACCCCGCCCGATCGGCGACAGCGCGGTGGCGCACCGCCTCGAATCCGCCCTCGCACAACAACTCAGCGGCGGCGCAGACGAGCGCGTACCGACGGCGCTCCCCCTTTGGCGTCACCGCTGCGGTCATCTTCGCCATGCTGCCAGCAGCACAGCAGCCAGCATCGCGGATTCTTCGAAGATGGGGCGAGTGGGTCAACTGAGGATTGACGTTCCTCCCCACGGATGAATCCGGGGGATTGCAACCCGATCACGCCGCG
>JBAXUD010000073.1:0-11160 GCA_037129875.1 Mycobacteriaceae bacterium | reverse complement strand
TCGGCGGCAAGACCGGCACCAGCGGCGAGGCGGGTTCCACCTTCACCGTCTCCACCGTCGCGATCGCCGGCTACCTCGGCGGAGTGGGCGCGGCCGGCGCCGGCGCCGGCAACGCCGGCGACATCTACGTCACCAACTTCGACGGGACGTTGCCCTACATCACCCCCGCCGGCACTGTTATCAACACCATCACGGTCGGCAACACCCCCACCGGGGTGGCGGTCAGCCCCACCGGCACCACCACCGGCGACATCTACGTCGC
Organism: Mycobacteriaceae bacterium; assembly: GCA_037129875.1. GTDB lineage: Bacteria > Actinomycetota > Actinomycetes > Mycobacteriales > Mycobacteriaceae > Mycobacterium. Next base: position 10,898 of record JBAXUD010000073.1, on the reverse strand, counting down.
CAACAGCGGCGATAACACCGTGTCGTGGCTCAACCCCGCCGGCGGCCTGATCAGCATCATCGTGGTCGGCAACGGCCCAAGCGCAGTGGCCGTCAGCCCGACCGGCGCCAGCGCGGGCTCCGTCTACGTCGCCAACAACGAGGCCGGCACGGTGTCGGTGATCAACACCACCGGCAACGTCGTCAAGACGATCACCGTCGGACAAAGCCCGAGTGGGGTGGCGGTCAGCCAAGCCGGCGCCAACGCCGGAAACGTCTACGTCACCAATTACAACAGCAACACGGTGTCGGTGATCAACCCTGCTGGAACCGTCATCAAAACCATCGACGTCGGCACCAACCCGCAAGGGGTGGGGGTCAGTTCGACTGGCGCCACCGCCGGTTATGTCTACGTCGCCAACAACGGGGCCGGCACGGTGTCGGTGATCAACCCCGCCGGCAAGGTCGTCGACACCATCAAGGTCGGCCCCAACCCGCAAGGGGTGGCGGTCAGTTCGACCGGGGCCACCGCCGGCTATGTCTACGTCACCAACGGCGATACCGGCACGGTGTCGGTGATCAACCCCGCCGGGGTGGTCGTCAACACCGTCGACCTGGGCGCTTTCGCCTACGCGGTGACGGTCAGCAACACCGGCGGCAACGCCGGCTACGTGTACATCTCCAACTTCTCTGCCGGCACGGTGTCGGTGATCAGCGGGTAATGGCGCCCCAAACGGATGACGACCACGTGAATTACTTACGACCGGAAGGAACATAATGTTTATTCGCAGGAAAAGCGCGGCCGCAGCACTAGTCGCCGGAATGTTGGTCGGAGCCACATCGGTGGCATCGCCGGCCTCCGCGGTGGTGCCGAATACATTGCTGAATTCCGCCCCCAATTTGAGTATTTTCATACCTCAGAAGGGTGGCATTTATGTTGGAGGGGCACTTTTCTCCATCGGGATCCCTACGAACACGACGTTACAGACCAGTACAGCAACATGGGTAAATCCGGCCGACAATACGATTGTCATCCCGAAGTTACCCACCGTGGCTGGAACCGTGTCTGCCAAGGATATCGATCCCCGCGGCAGCGTTTTCGCCGTGACCACGGATAAAACCTATCGTTACTTCAAAGGCAACGGTCTGCCGTCCACCCCGATGGGAAAGTTCGGACCTCAACCCGGCACCGCCGCCTATCCCTACTACGCTGGTGCTCCGGGCGGTGTTAACACCCAACCGGGTTCGCCCGGATTTGGACAACCCTATTCGAGCGCCGCCGCCATTGGTATTTCGCCATACATTCTTGACCTTAAAGTTCCCTTGGCCCCCACGTACCTCGCTACGCCTCAGCCGATCCAATATCTGATCACCGGTGTCACGCTCACCGGCACTGTGTGGCATGCAGAAATAGCAAATGCTAGCTCTACCTTTTGGGCCAATCCGATTTCCATCCTGCCGTTGGACCAATGCTTCGGACATCCTTACAGTCAGCAGTATCACCTCCACGCCTTCTCCTGGAAGTGTTTACCCAATCAGGGGATCATCGGCCAGTCGCCACTATTGGGCTACGCCTTGGACGGATTCGGCATCTACGGACCACGGGGCGTGAACGGCAAGGAGATCACCAACGCACAACTGGATGAATGCCATGGGATGACGTCCCCGGTGTTATGGAACGGCAAGATCCGAAACATCTACCACTACGTGCTCAACAGTGAGTTTCCCTACTCAGTCGGTTGCTTCAGGGGCGTGGTCGATCCTGCGAATGTGGCAAACACCTTCTTCCCCACCCTTGGCCAACCAATGAGCATGCCGGGAATGGGCCACTAGAGAACGGCGGGCATACTCCTTGCCCGCTTGATCGGTAGAAGCGCGTCGAGCATGACGGTCACGCTCGGTTCGAGATGATCGTGGCCACAGCGCACCAGCATCAGCACACCCAGGAAATTCTGGAGCAGTGCCCACGCGAGGTCCTGATGCGGCGATGTGAACTGATGCCCCTGGGCCGCCGCCCGGTCGAGTGCCGCGCGCAGGGCCTCCTCGACTTTGGCGACACCCCGGTCGACCGCGTCACGAATGGCCGGCACCGCGTACGACGACTGCTGACTGGTGGTGGCGACGAGGCAACCGCGCGGCATGTGCGGTTGGGCCGTCGAATCGACGGCACTGAGGAAGAACCCGCGGATACCTTCGAGTGGGCCGCCGGCGTCTTCGAGATGGCGGCGAACCCGGCCGCCCACCACGCGGTCGGTGTAGCGGTCGATGGCCGCGGCGAGGAGTTCGTCGCGCGAATGGAAGCGCCGGTAGATCGACGGGGCGCGGAGGTCGAGGGCGACTTCGAGGTCGCGGATGGTGACGTCGTCGCAGCCGCGCTGCCAGGCCAGCGCATAGGTGATATCGAGTACGTCGGAGTCCGTCGTCTTAGCGGGTCGGCCCATCTGATCACCTCCCTGACAGCCGGGTTGACAAATGGTAGCAGTTGCTATCAAACTGCCGATTAGTCACCCGAAATCTCATCTCTGGAGAGGCCACCATGCAGGTTCTGCGCACGCCCGACAGTCGCTTCGAGAATCTGCCCGGTTGGTCCTACGCGCCGCAGTACGCCGACATCACCGACGCTGCCACTGGGCAGAGCCTGCGGATGGCCTATGTGGACGAGGGGCCGCGGGACGGCGCGACGGTGTTGCTGCTGCACGGTGAGCCCAGTTGGTCTTATCTGTACCGGCACATGATCCCGACACTCGTCGCCTCGGGCCGCCGGGTGGTTGCTCCGGATCTGATCGGGTTCGGCCGCTCTGACAAGCCGGCCGACCGCAACGACTACACCTACGAACGCCATGTCGCTTGGCTCAGCCAGTGGTTCCAGGATTTGGGACTGCAGGACGTGACGTTGTTCTGCCAGGACTGGGGTGGGCTGCTGGGTTTGCGTCTCGTGGCGGCATTTCCCGAGCGCTTCGCCGGCGTGGTTGTCGCCAACACCGGACTGCCGATCGGTACCGCATTCTCTGAGGGGTTCGCGCAATGGCTGGCGTTCAGCCAGAGCACACCGGATCTGCCGATCGGCCAGATCGTCGACATGGGTACCGCCCGCAGCCTGAGCGCCGATGAGGTGGCGGCCTACGACGCGCCATTCCCCGACGCAAGTTACAAGGGCTGCGCCTGCCAGTTCCCGACACTGGTTCCGATCACGGCCGAACACGGATCCGTCGAGGAGAACAAGGCTGCGTGGGCAGCACTCGCACAATTCAGCAAGCCTCTCGTCACCGCATTCAGCGATGCCGACCCCATCACCGCGGGCGGGGACGCGGTGTTCCAGAAACTGGTGCCCGGCGCGAAAGATCAGCCGCACGCCACTCTCACGGGTGCGCATTTCCTGCAGGAGGACTGCCCCGACGACATCGTCGCGGTCATCGAGGGTGTGGTGGCGCGCACTCGCGCTTGAGTGGTCTAGACCCAAGTTGACCCCAACGGTTCAATAGCTGCAACGGGGTCGAGGGGGTCGCCTGGGCTAGGCTCAGGGCATTTGGAAACGGATCACCGTCCCGGTGGTCTCAATGCCAGGAGTTTTGCGATGCACTCCCCCGCCCCGCTCGCCGTGGCACCCCTCGCCGTCATCGCTGTCGCCCTCAGCGGCCCCATGAACATCGGCCCCAAGTCGCGGACCTTGTTGCCCGACAACGTCATCCTCAGCCCACCCAATGACTAACCCGGCGGCGCACGCCACCAGAGTCGCGCCGTCAGGTGCGACTGTTCTCATGCCCACCGGCCGAATCAACCTCACGTCCGCGGGCAGTCTGCGTGCGCAGTTGAGCGATCTCATCGCTGCCGGCAACACCAAGGTTGTGGTCGATCTTTCCACCGCCGACGCCATCGACTCGTCGGGCATCGGCGCGCTGATCTCGTCGCTCAAGGCGGCGCGCGCCGCCGGCGGCGATCTGCGACTCACTGCACCGAACGAGCAGGTCAAGTCGGTACTGAAACTCACCAACCTAAGCCGCGTCCTGCTGGTCCTGCCGGACGCGGACGCCCCATTCGACCAGCCGGCAGCCTAGCTTCTCCGCGTCACACCGGACATGATCGAGATTCTGACCGACTTCCCCGACGACGTCGCCGGCTACTCCTGCCATGACCGTCTGACGAAGTCGGACTACGCCGCGGTGATGCGCGACGTCGAGGACAAACTGACCCGCCACGACAAGCTCAACATGTACTGCGAGGTGTCCCCCGATTACTCCGGCGCCGGTCTCGACGCCGCCTGGGAGGACTGGAAATCCAGCTTCAGCACCTGGTTTCACTGGGAGCGAGGCGCGATCGTCACCGACGTCGAATGGATGGTCTGGGCCACGCGTTTCTTCGGGATGCTGTTCCCGGGCGAATGGCGGATCTATCCGCCGGATCGGGCCGCCCAGGCCCGGCGGTGGGTGATCGACGGGACTGAGACGGCAAAGGTAGCCGAGCCTTAAGGCCGCGGCTCGCCGACCGCTCAGCGAAGATAGGTGGATGGTCCCACGCAGCATTCGCGAGGAAGAAGAACTCAAGCCGTATCAGGTCGAGCTGCTCAAGTTGCAGCGCTACCTCGAAGAAGAGCAGCGGCGCATGATCGTGCTCTTCGAAGGCCGCGATGCCGCCGGCAAGGGCGGCACCATCCGTCGCGTCACCCGCTATATGAACGAGAAGCACTACCGGGTGGTCGCGCTGGGCAGGCCCACCGAGGAGCAGCGCAGCCAATGGTATTTCCAGCGGTACGTCGCGCAGTTCCCGCACGGCGGTGAGATGGTTCTGTTCGACCGCTCCTGGTACAACCGCGCGATGGTGGAGCCGGTTTTCGGCTTCTGCACCGACGAGGAGTACCGCAACTTCCTAAAAGGCGTCGTCGGCTTCGAGAAGGATCTGGTGCGCCAGGGCACCACCTTGGTGAAGCTGTACTTCAGCGTCACCAAGGAGGAGCAGGCCCGCCGGTTCGAGCGACGCCGCGACGATCCGCTGCGGCAGTGGAAACTCAGCGAGATCGACGTGCAGGCCCAAGAGCACTGGGACGACTTCACCGAGGCCAAGTACCGCATGCTGCGCCGCACCAGCACCCCCGATTCGCCGTGGACCGTCATCCGGTCGGAGAGCAAGCACAATGCCCGGCTCAACGCGATCCGGGTCATCCTCGACGCGGTGCCCTACAGCGGCCGCGCTGACGATGTCGACTTCGTGCCGGATCCGGAGATCGTGATCCCGGGGGCGCAGGAGTTGGCTCTGATGGAGGCCGACCGGATCCGCAGCGGCAAGTTCACCGGCTGAGGGCGCCTACTCGGTGAAGATCGCCACCGCACGGGTCCATCCGGCCGACGCGGCGTGAACCTTCACCGGGAAACAGGACACCTCGAAGCCGTCTGTGGGCAGCGACTCCAGGTTGTGCAGTTTCTCGATATGGCAGTAGCCGATCGTGCGACCGGCCCGGTGACCCTCCCAGATGATCGACGCGTCGTGGCTGCCCGCATACCGCTGCGCGGTGTAGCTGAACGGCGCGTCCCAGCTCCAGGCGTCGGTTCCGGTGAGCCGCACCCCACGTTCGAGCAGATACAGCGTTGCCGCCCGCCCCATGCCGCACCCTTTGCCGACGTAGTCGGGCTGGCCGTAATGCGTTCCCGCGCTGGTGTTCACGAGCACGATCTCCAGCGGCCGCAGTTCATGGCCGATGCGGTCCAGTTCCTGCTCCACATCGGCCGCCGTCGCCACGTAGCCGTCGTCGAAGTGGCGGAAGTCTAATTTGACCGCCGGTTGCAGGCACCACTCCAGCGGCACCTCGTCGATGGTGATAGCGCGCTTCCCGCCGCCCATCGTCGAGGCGTAGTGGTAGGGCGCGTCGAGGTGCGTGCCGTTGTGCGTGGTGATCCGGACGCGCTCGATGGCCCAGCCCTCGCCGTCGGGAAGGTCGTCCACCGTGGCTCCGGGGAAGAACGACACCACCTCGGCGGCGGTCTGCCGGTGGTCGTAGTAGTCGATCTCCGGCAGGTGCCCCGGCGGGTCGGAGGCGATCCCGGCTTGCAGCGGCACCGAAAGGTCGACGAAGCGCCGGGTCATGACCATCAAGGGTACGTCGCATTTGCTCGCCACGACGGAGGCCGAGGGTGGTGTAATCGCGGGCATGACCTCAGCCGGCACCGCACCGATTCCCGGTTCACCCGAGGAGGTCACGGCCGGTTGGCTGGCGGCGGTTCTCAGCAACGCCGATCGCACCGTTGCGGTGGACGCCGTCGACGTCAGCCCGATCGGAACCGGGCAGACCGGAGCCACCTACCGGATCGCGGTCCGGTACGCGGGTGCCCATGCCGGGCTGCCGGACTCGTTCGTCGTCAAGTTGCCGGCGCAGGAAGGCGCGGTGCGCGAACGGGTGGCCCTGAGCTACCGGTCCGAGCACGCGTTCTACACCCGCGTCGCCGAGACGGTTGCTGTGCCGCTTCCCCGCTGCTACCACTGCGCCCTGACCGACGACGGCGCCGAATTCGCCCTGCTGCTTGCCGATATGGCCCCGGCGGAACAAGGTGATCAGATCCTGGGATGCACCTCCGATGAGGCCCGGCTCGCCGTAACGGCGCTGGCCGGACTGCACGGGCCGCGGTGGTGCGATCCGGCGTGGCTGTCCTTCACCGGCACGGTCATGCCGAAGGCCGACGAGCCGACAGCCAGGGGTCTCGGCGACATCACCCGGCTGGCCGCGAGGGCGACCATCGACAAACTCGGACCGCGGATGGACCCGGCCGACCGCACCACCGTGCTGGAATCCGCGGACCTGATCGCCGACTGGCTGCTGGGCTCGCCCGACCGGTTCAGTCTGTTGCACGGCGACTACCGGATCGACAATCTGCTGTTCGATCCAGCGCGCACCTGCGTGACTGTCGTCGATTGGCAGACATTGGCCGTCGGTCTGCCGGCCCGCGACCTGGCCTACTTCCTGGCGACCAGCCTGCCTCCCGACGACCGCGCCATCCATGAGCGAGAGCTCGTCGGCGTGTACCACCGGGCCTTGGCAGGACACGGGGTTGCGAACTACGACGCCGAAACATGTTGGCAGGATTACCGTTTCGGAATGCTCCAGGTGCCGTTGATCACCACACTGGGCTTCGCCTTCTCGGCTGCGACTGAACGCGGCGACGACATGGTGCTCGCGATGCTCGCGCGGGGAAGCCGGGCGATCCGGGAGTTGGGCACCCTCGAGTTGATCCCGCCGCGGTAGCGCGACTCAGTCCGCGCGGGCGTCCGACGACGGGCCATCGGGATCGCCGGAGATGTCCGGAGAGAACTCGTCCGGGGAGAGCCCTTGGCGGGAGGTATCTGGCTCATCGGCGGTGTCCACCGAAGCGCGGTTCCGGTCGTCGCGCCAGTCCCGAAGCAGGAGCACGATTCCGGCGACCGCCAAGCCGATCACCAGCACAGCCAGTGGAGTGCTTCCCGTCAGCAGGGCGATTGCGAGCGCGATCAGTCCCGTGATGGCCAGAATCGCGACAGCGCGCACCCCGACAGTCTGCTACGCCGGGAGAGGCAAACCCCACATGCCGGACCCGCCCGCGTGTTCTGTTGACGGCACTCAGGATCAGTGCGGGGGTCAGGCGGCGGCTGGCGGCCGGCCAAGGGTGAGGTGGACGACGGTCGGCTCGGGAGCCGGTGCAGTGTCGACGCGCGACAGCAGCTCGGCGCTCTCCGGCAACTGGCGGGGATTGATCAAGCCCTCGGCGATCTGTCGCAGAGCCGCGTGGGCGTGTGCGAGTTGGTGTCGCTTGCGGTACTGCCCGCCCGGAAGCTTGATCCCTGCCCACACGCCGTACTCCTCACCGGCCTCCACCGCCCGGCGGGCGCATTGACGCTGCTGTGCCAGTGGGCAGCGGCGCAGACAGATCGTGCGTGCGCGGGTGGCGGACTGCTCATACGCACGGGCCTTGGCCGCGCCGTCACTGGCGTCGTCGTCGGCGTAGCCGAACCACAGGTCGGGATCTGAAGCGCACGGGCGGATATCCATCACTACCTCCTAGGGCTGATTCGATGACAAAAGCGTATACACAACAATGCCTACGCGCAATGAAAACATACACAGAAACGTATACACCACAGCTCCTGTGTACGATTCGGCCATGGCGGGAGCCCGACCGTGAGCCGCGAAGCGGCAGGCGCCGCCTTCCGGGCACTGCGTGAATCGCGGGACTGGTCACTCGCCGATCTTGCTGCCGCCACCGGCGTGAGCATCATGGGGCTCAGCTACCTCGAGCGCGGCGCCCGCAAACCTCATAAAGGCACAGTTCAGAAGGTCGAAAACGGGCTGGGCCTGCCGCCGGGAACCTACGCACGGCTGCTTCTCGCCGACGACCCGGACGCCGAAATGACCCAGCTGCTCGCCGAAGCACCGGAACGCCCCAGCGGTGCGGGAGCTCGTGGCGCGGTGGTGGTCAACCGGCATACCGACGCCGACGTGCTGGAGGCCCATGCCGAGGCGCATCTGGAATCCCTCAACTCGTTGATCGCCCGTCTGCCAGCGGAGACCTCAAACGAATACGAGACGTATATTCAGTCTGTGATCGCCCAGTGCGTGAAGGCCGAGATGCTGGCCGCCAACTCGTGGCGGGTCGCGGTCAATGCCGGGGCGCAGTCCGCCGACCGGCTGATGGTCCACCTCAAGACCCTTGAGGGCATCCGTTCCGGCCTGCTCGCCAGGATGCCCGGCAGTATCGGCTCGCGATTTGATCGCGCCTGCCAACGCAGCGGGTTGCCGGAGGCGGTGATCGCGGCACTGCTCGGCGTGACCACCGAGGAGATGTGGGCCATCCGCAACCGGGGACTCGTCCCACCCGGGGCACTTCCGCGGGTGCGGGGTTTTGTCGAGGCGGAGGCATGACGGCTGAACTCGAGGTTCTGCGCCGTGCCCACGGCTTGTTCGCCGGCCCGACGGCCCGGCCGGCAGTCAGGACCGCGGCCGATGCCGCCATCACCGCGCTGGATTCGGCCGGCGCGACGGCCGACGCCTATCAGGCGGCGGCCTCGGACTGGCGCGCACAGCTGGACAAAGCCCGCGATGTCGACGCGCGGCTGATCAGAATCCTGGACGAGGCCTATCGCGACCATCTCGATGCGCGCCGCAGCACCGGCGCGGTGCTGACGGCCGCCCGAGCCGATGCCGCGACGATGGCCGACAACCCCATTGCCGCACGAGAACTGATCCGCCGCGCAGTGATTCGACTCCGGGCACAACATGCACACGTCCGTACCGCCCGCGAGCGCGCCGAACGTCAGCGGGCGGCGTTGCACAGACTGCGGTACCGGTCCCACCCCGGCGCCGGACGCGGCGCCCGAGCGGCGAATGCCGTCCGTGCCGCACTGAGCAGGCTGGGCCGTCCCTACGTGTGGGGAGCCACCGGGCCCGACCGCTTCGACTGCTCGGGCCTGGTGCAGTGGGCCTACGCCCAGGCCGGGGTGCGCCTGCACCGAACCACCTATGAGCAGATCCACGACGGTGTGCCGGTTCCCCGCTCCCAGATTCGGCCCGGAGACCTGGTGTTCCCGCACACCGGTCATGTCCAGTTGGCCATCGGCAACGGAATGGTCGTGGAAGCACCGCAGCCGGGCGCGACGGTTCAGATCAGCCGGATCGGACAAGCCATAGCCATCCGCCGCCCGGCCTAGCCCGATCCGGGCGATGCAGGCGAGCCGCCGCCTGCGCCGGAGGTGAGTTGTCCGCCGGTGAGCCCGTGGGTACGGTCGGCCCATGTCGCAGTACGGCGATTCACCAGACGCGCTCGAGTCGGCGCAGCGGGCACTGGCTGCCCGCGATGCCGACCTCGCGGCTGCCGACCGTGAACTGGCCGACGCGGTAGCCGGAGCCCATGCCCTTGCCGTCGAGTCCCTCGGCCGTATCGATGCCGTCAGCGCCGAACTGGATGCCGTGGCCGCCGATGCGCCGAGGGACAGCCCGGGCGCGGCCCACGAACTCACCCGCCATCTGGTTGTGAAGAACCGCGATATCGCTGCGATCGTCACCGACGCAAAAACAGCGGCACACGCCAAAGCTGTTGCGCTCAAGGAACTTACGAGTCGATACCGGTAGTGCACAGCCAGCGGGGCCGACGTCCACAGCCCTGAATTGTCCCCTCCCGCCAGCTTGCCTACAGTCACCGGCATGAAAGGTTCCCGGTGGCGTCGTACCACGATCTGCTCGACGCGATAGCCCGCATCCGTTCGGTCACCGGCGATCCGAACGCGTGGAAGAAGGGGCTGACCGGAGACGACGTCGCGACCGTCTGCAACCCGGCGAGTCCGCCAGAGGCGTTGGGCTCGGTTCTGGCCAAGGTGACCGCAGCGCACCCGGAGGTGTTCCTCGCCGGCTCCCCCGCCGGTCCGACGTCGCCGCCCCCGCGAACCGGCGAGGGCGCCGCCGCCGAGGCGATCCGTGAGGCTGAAGCGGCGCTGGCGCGCCAGAACACCGACGCCGCGCACGTCGACCTCCAGGTCGTCACCGCGGTGCTCAACGCCCACGCCGCTCACGACGAGGGACTGGCCGAACTGATTGCGCTGCAACGCAGCATCGAGGATGCGGTGGTGGCCCATACCGACCTGGACACCGCGGCCGGCGCGCGCGAGTTCCAGCGATTCCTGATCGGGAAATTGCGAGACATCCGGAATGTGGTGGAGAACTCCAGCCTCGACGCCACCTCCAAGGCGTCCCTCGCGGCGGCACTGGCGACGCTGTATGCCTCCTCGACACCTGACCCGCAGGGCCGAGCCGCGGTCGAAGAGCGGCAGTCGGACTCTGATCCGGCACCCGCCGATCCCGCTCGCGACCGCCGCCCACCCCTCGAAACAGCAAGCAGCACAACGCTGGCGGGGCCGTCGCCGTGGGACCTCGGCCAGCAGACGCTCCCTTCGCCAGAAGCCCTCGAGCCC